>DAOUTQ010000236.1 GCA_030668615.1 Bacteroidales bacterium
ATCTGTTAAAACAACGCCCGGACTTTCTGTTCAAAAAGAAAATTCAATTTATGTATTTGATACAAAAGAAGGTTTAATAAAAGAAATAAATATTAGTACAGGTACTGTTAAAAATATCTCATCGTTGGCTTTGAAATTCGAAGGAAAAGAAAGCGCGAACACAATCGAGCTTCGCGAAAAAGGTATTTTCATTTCATCAGAGCAAAATGTTGCTATGATTGATTATTCAGGTACTACTTTGTTTCAACAGTATTATGAAGCTCCTCGTGAACCTGGCTTAAAAAGAGCTCTACTTTATGCTCAGGCTGCACGGGCAGCGTACATTGGTGCAAATTCATATTATGCAGCAGGTGTACTTCAATCAGCAGCTCCAGATATAAAAGAAGAAGATGCCGTAAGTGGTGCAATTGTTGAAGGATTCGGTCAAGTATATGAAGAATTAGGAAATGCAGCTTCCGATTTTGCAAAACAATCATTTCAGCAAGCTAATGCACGTTTTAAAGCTACTGCTCAAGGAAGGGATTTCATTATTGTTTTTGGAAAAATTGAAAAAGACAATGCTTTATTTAAGGTAAATAAAGATACTGGCGAAGCAGATGGAAATATAAATCTTGGAAAAGAAAAAGATCCTAAATATGCTGTGGATGATGTTACGGGACAAGTATTCAAAAAAACAGCAGAAAATCAAATAACATCTTACAAATTATAACTTTACAGTATTTCAAAAAAAAGCACGAATCATAATTCGTGCTTTTTTTTTGAACAAAATTAATTTTAATAAACATGATTAAAATAAAATTGTGAATTACTAAAGTGACTGATTGTTAATATTAAAATGGCAAAATTATTGTTATTTCATATTCGTATATTCCTAAAATTTATATTTTTACATGAATACAAAAACACTGATCTTATGAAAAAAGTACTTCCATTACTTTTAGTAGCAACTTTATTTTTCGCTTGTAATGATGATAAGTCAGGCAATGCAGATATTACAGAAGCTTATATTACAGATCTTTCAGATGGTAATTTGAATTATGTACAAACAAGTATTGATTCTGAAACTGGTAAAATTTATTTATTCTTTAATAACGATTTAAGAGATATTACATTTCCAATAAACCTTAGTGCTGATATTAAAGTTTCATCTGGAGCTAAAATGTCTTCTTTTATAAATGGAGAGCTTGTTTTTTCTGATCCTGATAATGTTTTAACTACAGAAGTAATAGCTGAGGATGGAACTTCAAAGAACTGGTCGGTATATTTAGTACATAAACAACTGCAAAATTCTGATTTCGAAAGCTGGTTCGAAAATATGGGTATGAACGGAAAATCTTATCAAGAAGTGGGATCGTCATCTGTAACTTCTGTTTGGTCAACTGCGAACATGGGCACAAGCATGTATAGCGTTTATTGCTCTAACCCAATTACTGAAGGCTTAAATACAATAGTTGAAATTACTACAGGAGAAACATCACAAGTTGTAATAACTGCAGGAACAGTATTTACAGGAATCTTCAGCCTTGCAGGAGCTATTGCCAATCCTACTGACCCTGAACAAGCTACCAAGTTTGGTACACCGTTTATTTTTAAACCTAAATCAATAAAACTAAAATACAAATATCAGGCAGGAGAAGATTACATTCAGGCTACACTAAATGATCCAACAAGTATTTTTGGAGGATTTACAACAGAAAGTATTTCCGGAGAGGATGAGTGTACAATATATGCATTTCTGGAATCAAGAGTTGATAATGAGATTATTGAATTAGCAAGAGCAGAATTCTATTCAGGCACAACAGAAAATACATTGGCTGAGACAAATATTGAATTTACTTACACGTCCAGTATCGAACCAACACATATTACAATTGTTTTTTCGTCGAGTAGAGATGGAGCTTTATGGAGAGGTGCTATAGGAAGCACACTAATAATTGATGATATAGAGCTAATATACGAGTAATTAAAAAATTTATATGAAGAATATAGTTCTGATCATTCTAATTTCAGTTTTTTCTTTATCTGTTTTTTCACAAGAACGAAAGTTTAATTTATACCCTAATATTGCTGTCGATTTAGGCGGAGCAGTTCCATTTCCTCTTTCGGACATACCTGATGGTGCTGGCGGAACACCAAAACCATATCCTTCATTAGGAATTGGTACAGAATATAATTTAAATGAAAAATGGAATTTTGCTTTTGAAATTAATTATCATTTAATTGCCTTCTCTGCAACAGCCGATGTGGTTAGTCAAGCATTTTATTTTGATGATGGATCAGCACAGTATTATACAGGATATACTGAAACTGATGTTGAACTTCGTATGGTAGAATTTCCATTTATTGCATTATACGGTAGTAAAGAAGAACGCAAATTACTTTTTGGTGCATATTACTCAAGAATCCTTGAAGGTAGATTTGAAACTAGAGGAATAAATGGCATATATTCTCCCGATAAATCAATAACAGACAATGCAACTTTACCTGGTCCTGAAATTACTATTCCATATGATTTTAATGAAGCTATTGATAATTATGATTACGGCGTTTTAATTGGTTATCGATATAATTTAAATCATCGATTGTATTTATGGGCACGATTAAATGTTGGTTTTAAAAGCATTTTCGTAAAAGAATTTACGAATATCGATTATGAAATGTATCAGGTTAGAATAAACCTGGGAGTTTCATATAAACTATTTAATTAATTGATAGACTTCAAAGAAATTATTCATTACGGAATA
>DAOUTQ010000040.1 GCA_030668615.1 Bacteroidales bacterium
TCATTTCAACAAGTACAGATTGTATTTTCTCTCCTATACTTCCATACAGATTTTTCTCAAATTGATTTATATTATATTTTATTGTTCCTGAACCAACTATAATTAGCGACAACAATAAGACACCAATCATTGAGAATTTTATTTTATTTTTAAAATCGTAATTGAATCCTTTTATATTCTCAGGGAAATAAATAAAAAATATGATAATGGTATATAAAATGATATAGAAAACAAAAACATATGAAAATGAAGCCAGAAAATCAACAAACCTAAACTTGATATTGCTAATTATAACAGAAGTTGTTTCATCAATATTATATATTAAATGCTCGTACCTCTGATCTTTCGAAAAAAAGAATTCTTCCTTAGAATTCCAATCTTCAGGAAATGTTAGTTGGTAAGAAAAATCACCAGATTGAGCCATAAGGCTTCCGTTTTTATATTTAGCATATGAATAGTCATTTAAAATTGCAGAGCCAATCATCCTGCTATTTAAAAGCAATTCTGGATATCCTAGTGCCTGGCTAATTAACTTTGAACGAAGTGAAACAAATAGCGAAACTTCGTTATTCCATTCAGGTTTATCAAAAATAAATTGACCTAAATAGCTAATTCGTCCATCAATATTATCAAGAAAATAAAATCGGCTGTTTTGCAACTGTGAACCATCTTCCTTAATTATAAAATCAAAAAAATCATAACACTGAACTATTTCAGTGCTGTTTTTAAAATTTACTGTTAAATCATCATACGGATTACAAACAGATATTTCCAGTTCGTATTTTCTGAAATATCCGCTAAAATAGTTTATCTGTAAATGATCCAGAATAGCTCCTACGTTTTGAGAATGCCAGGTTAGCAAATCTCTTACTATTGTATCATTTTCAATTTGACTTTCTACACTTTCCAATAACATTTCAGCAATCTGATCGTGTTCATTGGCAAGGTTTACTGCAAGAACTTTTCTTGTTTCGTTATCTTTTTTCTTACTTACGACGGAAATAAATGCAACTGTGTATAAAGCAAAAATTAACAGAATAATAACCCTCACAGGATAATTATATATTTTCTTATTTATCCTAAAATAGGCCAGATATAGAACAACAATCAGTAAAAAACAAAAAGAGTAGATTTCGACATTAAGCTGTAATATTCTATTTAGAAAAAATACGAGAAAAAATAATGTAATAAATAGAATTGAAAAATGCCGGAGCGATATTTCATTCTTTATGATATTAAGTATCCTGTCAATAAATAAAAAGAATGAAGCTAACAGAAATACGATTATTATAAATCCAATTAAGCTATATATTGACAAATCAAAAAATCTGTGTCCGTTAAAAGAAATACTCGAATGTTGTATTAAGCTTCTGAACAGAAAAAGAATACCAAGGAACAGTGCGAATGAAAAAAGAATAAAAACGGATAAATACAAATTTTTTATTAAGGCATTTTTAGTCAATTTTACATTAAACTCAGAATAAAATACAATAAAAAAGAAAAAGATAAATAATGAGTGCAGCAAGAGATCCCCTAAGGATGGAATAAACGAAATGGCAAAATGGTGTGGCTGAAATAAATCTAACCTCCGGAATACGTCCGGCAAATGAAACTCCTGCATTAAATACCGCAATAAAAAAAGCAAGATTGCAAGGCAAATAATCAATATTTTTTTTGTTCTTGTTCTTTTTCTGCTTTTTATAAAATCTCTAAAAAGCAATAGCAGTAATATTAATGCAAAAAAATAAAAAACAGATGAAAAGATTACTCGTGTTGAGTTATAAATAAAATTTGATTTTATTTTAAATGAGAACAAGTAGCTCCCTTTCCAGTCATTTATCTTAAAACCCTCATTTTCATCTATAACTATAGATGCTGGAATCTTACTTTCATATTCATAAAAGAAATCATTTTTAATAAATTCATTCTGATATGTATATTCATTTTTAATCAGAATTAATCCAAATAATTTATAGTTATCAATGGCATTATGTCTGATTATATACCATCCATTTTTAAGCTTTTCAACATTATTGTATAATTGCTTGTCGATAGAATAATTCTCTACAGGAACTGAGTTGTCAGTCCAATATAACAATGAATCTCCTGAATATCCCAAAAATATTATTCCTTCTTTTTCTAGCAAATCTGTACCACCAAACTCCTGGTTAATCATCAAATCATTCAGACTTATTGAGTCAAGAGCTAATTCCATTTTATTAAGAATCTGGTCTACTTTCTTTGTCTTATGATTTATTATCTGCTGAATATTATCAAATTCATTTTTTTCATCAGGCTGAATTCTCATATTTTTTTCGAAAATAACCGCCAGACTGATAAATAAAATCAATCCAATTAAATATTTATTGCGTAATAACTGATAGACAAATGTCATAAACCTTATTCTCTTTGAAGTTTCTTATAAAAAATACAATGTAACAATTTTTATTTTAAAATTATTTATGATGATACGGTTCTCCCTTCAATATTGTCATGGCCCTATACATTTGTTCAACAAAAATTAATCTTACCATCTGATGAGAAAAAGTCATTTTAGACAATGAAATTTTTATATCAGATCTATTATAAATTTCATCTGAAAAGCCATACGGTCCTCCAACTACAAAAATCATGCTTTTTAAACCTGAAATCATTTTTTTCCTTATAAAATCGGAAAAACCTATTGAGGAAAACTCTTTGCCGTTTTCATCAAGTAATACTACAAAATCAGACGAACTAATCTGGGCCAGAATTAAATCTCCCTCCTTCTTTTTCTGCTGATCCTCGCTCATTTTTTTGTTGTTTTTAAGTTCGGGAATAATCAGTATTTCAAAGGGCAAATAATGTTTTAGTCTTTTTGTATAATCATCAATTCCTGATTTTAAATAATCAGAATTTGTTTTACCTGTTAAAAGCAGTTTTGCTTTCATATTTTGCTTACAGTTTTTTTATTCAGCATTTTTTTATAATTTTCCCGAATTAAATACCATAATTGATGTTTCTGGCATAATTTATGGTTCGATTTTTGCGATACTTTTATCGCAAACTTAAGAAGATTTGAAATGAAAACCTTAAAAAAAGCGTTACCATTAATAATCATATTTTCATTCATATTTAATCTTGGATCATTTTCTCTAAGCCAGGAGATTCCGAATGATATTTCTATTGCATTTAAAGTTGGAAGTGCAGAAGAGCTGGCCAAATACTTTAACAATACCATAGAGCTTGTCATACTTGACAAAGAGGATGTTTACAGTAATGTTCAGGCTGAACAAATAGTTGATAATTTTTTTACAGATCATTACCCTAAGAGTTTTGAATTTATTCATAAAGGAGGCAAAGAAGAATCTTTATATGCAATTGGTAAACTTGTAACCTTTAATGGAACTTTTCGGGTATATATATTGATTAAAGTAAAAAATGACAAACCTTTCATTCATCAACTCAGAATAGAAACTGAAAATGACTGATAAAATTTCTGAAGAACTTATAAGAATTGCGATAAAAGAAGATTTGGGAGATGGCGATCACTCATCTCTATCTTGCATTTCATCAGATTTAAAAGGGAAAGCTCAATTATTAATAAAACAAAACGGAGTACTTGCCGGAGTTGAAGTTGCTAAGCAGGTATTTAATATTATTGATCCTTCACTGCGAATTGAGCAGCTTCTTTCTGATGGAAAAGATGTTTATTCAGGTGATAAAGTTTTTATTGTTGAGGGGAAAATCCACTCAATTCTGCAGGCAGAGAGGCTAGTTTTAAACATTATGCAGAGAATGAGTGGAATTGCAACTATAACTAGAGAATACAACAATAAGTTAAAGGGAACAAAAACAAAAATTCTTGATACCAGGAAGACTACTCCCGGAATGCGTTATTTTGAAAAGTTAGCAGTAAAAATTGGAGGAGGAGAAAATCATAGAATGGGTCTTTACGATATGATCATGTTAAAGGATAATCATATTGATTATGCCGGAGGAATTGAGCCAGCCATAAAAAAAGCAAACAAGTATCTAAAGCAAACAGGAAGAAAAATAAAAATTGAAATTGAAGCAAGAAATATTAAAGAAGTAGAAGAAATATTAAAAATCGGAAATGTTGATATAATAATGCTTGACAATTTCAATTATGAAAATACGCGCAAGGCTGTAAAACTTATTAATAACAAGTACAAAACAGAATCTTCAGGCGGAATAACAATGGAAACAATTCGCGAATATGCAAATTGTGGTGTTGATTTTATCTCGGTTGGTGCATTAACTCATCAGATAAAAAGTTTGGATATGAGCTTAAAAGCTATTTAATTTACAGAGTATATTAAATGTTTCTTAAGTAAAATGTCAAAACAGAAAAAAATATATTATTTTCTTAATCATCCTATTCAACGTTTTAAAGAAAAAGCCAAGGAATTCTCAATTCCGGGCTTTGAAAGAGTTCCTGTATATGATGTTATTAAATTCTTTTTATCTGGAGCAAAAAATGGATATTTAGCAACGCGAGCATCTGCAATTGCCTTTAATTTTGCATTAGCTATTTTTCCGACGATGTTATTTATGTTCACTTTAATTCCATTTATTCCGGTAGAGAATCTTCAAATTCAGTTAATGGCATTAATGAAAGATTTTTTACCCCATAATGCTTTTCAGTATTTTGAATCAACACTTGTTTCGGTTGTTACAGTTAAAAAAATTGGTGTTTTTTCTTTTGGTGCATTTGCTAGTTTAATCTTTTCCACAAACGCAGTTCATGCTTTAATTCAGGCATTTAATAATACATATCACACAATCGATACCAGAAACTGGACTGCAATCAGAGTGGTTTCTACATTCCTTGTTTTTATGATTTTCATTTTAATAACTATTTCAGTTTCACTTATAACTTTCGGGCAATTTTTCTTAACAAAAATGGTAGAACTCAAAATTCTTGAAATGAATATTACATTCTACCTAATATCTTTTGCTAAATGGCTTATTATCATAGCATTATTCTTTTTTTCAATTTCATTTATGTACTATTTTGCACCGGCAAAAAAGGCTGAATGGAAATTTATTTCTGCAGGATCAACTCTTGCAACCATTCTTGCACTTTTAACTTCGCTTGGATTTTCGTATTTTGTAAATAATTTTGGTCAGTATAATAAATTATATGGTTCTATCGGAACAATTATGGTTGTATTATTATGGCTATATTTTAACTCTTTTGCTTTGATATTGGGATTTGAATTAAATGCCAGTATTAACAATGCTCGTATTGACAATACTTTAGATTAACTTAACACACTTTGCAATGGAAAAAAAGTATGATAAAATCCGAAGTGATCACCGACAAAAACCATTCGGGAAAAAAGACGTTGATATTGACCCTTTCAAGCAGTTTAGTAAATGGATGGATGTTGCTATTAATTCTGGAATAAAAGAGCCTACAGCAATGGCCTTATCTACGGTAAATAAAAATTTACAGCCTTCATCAAGAATGGTGCTTTTAAAAGAAATAAAAAACGAAGGTTTTATATTTTATACTAATTATGAAAGTAAAAAGGGACACGAAATATCAGAAAATCATTATGGAAGTTTACTCTTTTTCTGGTCTGAACTTGAAAAACAAATTCGCATAGAAGGACGTATCGAAAAAACTTCGGAAGAAATTTCTGAAGAATATTACCTTACACGATCAGCAAAACGCAGAATAGGAGCATGGGCTTCACCTCAAAGTAAAGAAATTCCAAATCGTAAATTCATTGAAGAAAAACAAGCTGAATATATGGAGCAGTTTGAGGGAGATCCTCCCAAAAGACCCGAAAACTGGGGTGGTTATATTTTAACTCCATACATTATTGAATTCTGGCAAGGAAGACCTAACAGATTACACGACAGGCTTGAGTTTTATTTGGACGATACCGAGTGGAAAATAAGAAGACTTGCTCCTTAATCAGGTATTCTTAAATTAAATAACAATCACAATTTAAAAGTCTCATTATTAAAAATCAGGTCCAAAATAATACAAATCTGCTAAATACTTTTGGAGGTGTTTTTACACCTTCAATTCTTACTATTCTTGGTGTAATAATGTACTTAAGGTTTGGCTGGGTTGTTGGAAATGTAGGCCTTACAGGAACATTAATCATTGTTACACTTTCAACATTAATTACTTTTCTTACAGCTTTATCAATTGCTGCAATTGCAACAAACGCTCCTGTGAAAGCGGGTGGTGCTTATTATATGATAAGCAGATCATTAGGAATTGAAATTGGTGGTTCTATCGGAATTCCCTTATACTTAGCACAAGCTTTCTCTATTGCTCTTTACATCATTGGTTTTTCTGAAAGTATTATAACTATTTTTCCATCTTTGAATATTAAACTAATCGGAATAATAACAACTCTTCTTTTAGGTACTCTATCCTTATTCTCAACAAAGGCAGCAATCAGAGCGCAGTTTTTTATTTTAGGAGTTATTGGAATGTCATTGCTATCTTTATTTTTCGGAAAACCTTTAGAAGGTACTGAAATTGAAATATGGAGCATCCCAACAACTTCAACTGTTTCATTCTGGAAAGTTTTTGCTGTATTTTTTCCTGCAGTTACAGGTATAATGGCTGGAGTTAATATGTCAGGAGATTTAAAGGATCCGGCGCGATCAATTCCAAAAGGAACGTTTTTAGCAATTGGTGCTGGCTATTTAGTTTATATGACAGTGCCCATTATTTTAGCCAGAAGTGCAAGTTCAGCTACTCTTATTGAAAATCCTTTAATTATGCAACAAATAGCATTTTGGGGAGGTGCTATTTTGCTTGGTGTATGGGGAGCAACATTATCAAGTGCAGTTGGTAGTTTATTAGGAGCTCCAAGAGTTTTACAAGCCTTAACAAAAGATCAAGTATTGCCACGTCAATTTGCTTTTCTTGGGAAAGGATCTGGAAATGAGCAAATTCCAAGAGCTGCAACAATATTTACAATCATCCTGACTCTTGTTTTAGTTTACCTTGGAAATCTAAATACAATTGCTCCTATATTAACCATGTTCTTTTTAACAACTTATGGAGTTTTAAATGTCACGGCAGGAATTGAAAAACTATTAGAAAGTCCTTCATTCAGACCTAAGTTTAAAGTTCATTGGGCTTTTTCATTTGTGGCTACTTTAGGTTGTTTTGCTGTGATGTTTTTAATTAATGCACTTGCAACAGTATTTGCTATTTTATTTATAGGCATTGTTTACTCCTGGCTTAGAAGGCGTAGGTTAAAAACTACTTGGGGAGATGTAAGAAGCGGAATGCTCTTACAGATTATTAGATACGCTCTTCTTCGGCTCGAAAAAGAAGATAATCCAAAAAGCTGGCGACCAAATATTCTTGTTCTTTCGGGATCTCTTTCCAAACGCTGGCATCTGATTGATTTCGCAAATGGGATTACACATGAAAAAGGCTTATTTACAATTGCTACTATTTTATCTGACAAAAAAGTTTCACAGGAAAAAGTTGGTGACTTTGAAAAGCATATAACAGATTATTTAAACAATAAAAAAATAAGAGCATTAGTTCGGGTTACAAGAGCAGAAAACACTTTTCCTGGAGCAATTCAGCTTGTAAACTCATACGGTTTAGGTCCTTTAGTTCCAAATACAGTACTTCTTGGGGAATCAAAAGTTGCTGATCACAGAGAGTCTTATGCTCAAATGATAAACCATTTTTACAAATCAAAAAGGAATGTAATTATTATGCAGGATTTTGTTTCAGATGATTTCAGAAATAACAAATCTATTGATATATGGTGGGGTGGTTTAAAGGGAAACGGTGGATTAATGATGATTCTTGGATATCTGATGAGCAATAGTCCTTACTGGCAAAGTATTAAAATTAATATTAAAATGGTTGTTGCAACAGACGATGCTGCATTATTAGCACAAAAGAACTTATCCGAAATGTTTTCAAAAATGAGGGTTGATTTTAATATAAAAGTTCTTGTTTCCAACGGAGATTCTTTCTGGGATATTTTAAAATCGGAATCTTCTGAAAGTGATTTAGTTATGTTGGGACTAAAAACTCCAGATGATGATTTTAGCAACTATTTCGAAAAACTTAAAGAAAATACGAAGCAACTTAAAAAGAAGATATTTGTTCTCGCCTCACAGGATATCGAATTTAAAGATGTTTTAAACTAAAAAAAGCGTACTTTAAAAAGTACGCTTTGATTTTATAATTAAGATCGATTACATGCAATGTATATATTTCATAACTAATTCTTTTATTTCCTCTTCTTTACCATAAAGTCTTTCACTTAAATCCTTATCTTCAAATGATTTAAGCTTATTAACTATCTGATCTATACTTCCTGTAGGGAATATTCCATTTTTCTCGAAGAATTCTCTCTTCTCATTCAACTTCTCTGCTGATTCCCAACATGATTGTGGCAGACACTCTAACTTAGCTAATTTATCTTTATGAGCATCATCAAAAATATTAACGTCCATATATAGTTTTTCAGCTATTTCAAGTGCATTAGGCATTTCAAGACCATACTGTGCTGCAATGATAATACCAGCCATATATAAATAAATATTAGCTGAACCATCACCCGATCTTAATTCAACGGTTTGTTTTCCAGGAACATAAGGAATACGTCCTGTTTCCTGTGGATTTGCATCTTTTATCATACTTGTATCAGCAATCCAACCAAGAGGTACACGTACTAAAACTGAACGATTTCTATCTCCCCAGCAAATATTTGTTGGAGCTTCCTGATGTGGAACCAAACGCAAATATGAAGTTGGAATAGTATTCCCAAAAGCTGTTAACGGAGAAGATAATTCTAAAATACCAGCAATCATTTTTTTAGCCTCAGAACTTAATCCACCACCTTCAACCATTATATTTTCACCATCTTTTTCTAAAAGCATATGAATATGCAGCCCACTACCTGCTTTACCTACAGTAATTTTTGGAGCAAAACTTATATTTACACCATATTCATCGCCAAGCATTCTTAAAATCCACTTCGAAACAACTAATTGATCTACAGCATCCTGCGGGTCAACTGGCAAGAATTCTATTTCCTGTTGTTCATAAAGTTCGTCTCCATCTACAAAATTACCAACTTCTGAATGTCCGTATTTAATTTGTCCACCACATTGTGATATAAGACTCATTGCTTCTTTACGAATATGTCCGTTTTTTGTAAATGGTGGTGATTCGTGATAACCCTTTTGGTCAATACCAGGATACATTTCTTCTTTCTCGCTTACTACGTAATATTCCAGTTCGCCCATGGCTTTAAAATTATAGCCAGTTGATTTACGAAACTCTTCAATAGATTTTCTTAAGATATGTTCTGGTGCGCTTTCTAATGGTAATCCATCACGAGTATAAAAACTGCATAAAATATCTAATGTTGGATATTCCGAAAATGGATTAACAAATGACGTTCTGAAACGGGGAATTACATACAAATCACTTGATCCTGCTTCGATATAAGAAAATAAGCTTGAACCGTCAACACGTTCACCGGTTGATAATAAATCCTCAAGATGTTGTTTACTATTTAATACAAAATTCAATGATTTCAATTTCCCATCTTCACCAACATAGCGAAAATTGATCATCTCAATTTCGTTCTCTTCAATGAAATAAATAATATCCTGTCGTGTAAATTCAGATGCCGGTTTTTTAAGAAATTGTACCAGCGGATTCGGATTTAATCTAATTTCTAATTCTTTCATATCTGGGGATTTTAATATTGTAGTGATTTATTTCTCTTATATAACTTCAAATTTACTATTTAATTTAAACTTGCAATTCTTTCCTTAAGAACTTTTATTTTAGATTCGGCATCATCTCTTTTTTGCTTTTCAATATTAACAACTTGTTCTGGAGCATTTTGGACAAAACGGTCGTTGCTTAATTTTTTCACAACTGATTTCAGAAATCCTTTATTATATTCTAATTCTTCATTTAACTTTTTCAATTCTTCTTCTACATCAACTAAATCTCCAAGTTCAATATAAAATTCAGCTGATTTTACCATAAAGGAAACTGCACCTTCCAATTTCTGATCAACAGGCTCAAATGATGACAGATTACACATTTTTTTAATACAGGAATCGTAATATTTATCATATTCTCCATTTGCAAGTAAAGACAAACTCTCTTTCTGAGCTATGTTTCTTTCTTTTCTGATATTCCGAACGCCAGTGATTATTTCTTTTGCTCTTTCAAAAGCTTCAATAATCTCACTACTATACTTTTCTGATTCAGGCATTTTTTCAATCATGATACTTTCGCCTGGTTTGCGATCATCTAACAACTGCCAAATTTCTTCAGTAATAAATGGCATTATTGGATGCAATAGCTTAACAAGAATATCAAAAATCTCCAAAGTCTGATCAATAGTTATTTTATCAATTGGTTTCTGGTAAGCAGGCTTTATCAATTCAAGAAACCAAGATGAAAACTCATCCCAAAACAATTTGTAAACTGCCATTAGAGCTTCAGATAATCTGAATTTTTCATAAAGGCCATTAATATTTTCAATTTCGGAATTTAATTTGTGTTTAAACCACTCAATAGCTTTCTTCGCTGACTCCGGTTGTTCAATAGTTTCATCAACCTCCCAACTTTTCACCAATCGAAAGGCATTCCATATTTTATTTCCGAAATTACGACCTTGCTCCGTTAAATTCTCATCAAAAAGCAAATCGCCACCGGCAGGAGAACACAAAAGCATTCCTACTCTAACGCCATCGGCGCCATATATTTTCATTAATTCAATTGGGTCTGGTGAATTTCCTAACGATTTAGACATTTTACGACGTAAATGATCGCGTACAATTCCTGTTAAGTAAACATTTTTAAAAGGTTTTTCACCATGATACTCATATCCTGCCATAATCATTCTTGCAACCCAGAAAAATAAAATCTCAGGAGCAGTAACTAAATCATTCGTAGGATAATAGTAGTTAAAATCCTTATTGTCAGGCTCATTTATTCCATTAAATACTGATATTGGCCACAACCATGATGAAAACCATGTATCCAGAACATCTTCATCTTGTCTTAAATCGTTTATTGATAAATTTGTATTCCCAGTTTTTTCTTTTGCAAGCTCCAATGCTTCTTCTGGTGTTTTTGCAACTACATATCCTCCTTCAGGTAAATAATACGCAGGAATTCTTTGCCCCCACCACAACTGACGTGAAACACACCAATCCTTCACATTTCCCATCCAGTGCTTGTATGTATTTTTAAATTTTGCAGGATGAAACTGAACATTATCATTAAGAACATTATCTAAAGCAGGTTTTGCCAGATTCTCCATTGTGCAAAACCATTGCATCGATAATTTAGGCTCAATTACTGCATCAGTACGTTCCGAATATCCAACCTTATTTACATAATCCTCAATTTTTACAATATGTCCGGCGTCTTCAAGATCTTTAACAATTAGTTTACGAGCCTCAAATCGGTCTTCACCAATATATAACTGAGCACTTTCGTTTAAAGTACCATCATCATTAAAAATATCAATTGTTTCAAGATTATGTTTATCTCCTATTTCGTAGTCATGAATATCATGTGCAGGGGTAATCTTCAGTGCACCTGTACCAAATTCTTTATCAACATATTCGTCTTTAATTATTGGTATGGTCCTATTTACCAATGGAACTAAAGCATTCTTACCTTGAAGTGATTTAAATCTCTCATCATCAGGATGAACACAAACAGCTGTATCTCCCAAAATAGTTTCTGGTCGTGTTGTTGCTATAGTAACATACACATCTTCACCTTCAACCTTATAACGAACGTAATATAATTTTGACTGAACTTCTTTGTGATTTACTTCTTCATCTGAAACCGCAGTTTTTGCCTGAGGATCCCAGTTTACCATTCTTACACCTCGATAAATTAATCCCTTTTTATATAAGTCTACAAAAACATTAATTACGCTATCGGACATTTCATTGTCCATGGTAAATTTAGTGCGTTCCCAATCGCAAGATGCTCCCAGTTTTTTTAGCTGCTCAAGAATAATACCACCATGCTTTTCTTTCCATTCCCAGGCATGATCCAAAAATTCTTCTCTTGATAATGTGTTCTTATCAATTCCTTCTTCCTTTAATTTCGCAACAACCTTTGCTTCTGTTGCAATTGATGCATGATCTGTTCCAGGAACCCAGCAAGCATTTTTACCTTGCATTCTTGCACGACGAACTAAAATATCCTGAATTGTATTATTTAGCATATGCCCCATATGCAAAACACCTGTAACATTTGGTGGTGGAATTACAACAGTATAAGGCTCTCTCTCGTCAGGTTCTGAATGAAAAAATTTATTTTCCATCCAGTATTTATACCACTTATCCTCAGTTAATGCCGGGTTATATTTTGCAGGAATTTCCATGTTTACTCTATTTCTCTAATTCTTACTTAAATTTCATTTTGAAAAGCCTGTAAAAATATAAATTTATTACTAAAAATCCCTGCCTTTATCTGATATAAAACAGGTCAATTGCGATAAATATTTAATAACATATTTAAATTTGACAATAAAAATTAACTTTGTATTTCAATAAATATAAATTTATTAATATGAAAAAAATATTATTTAGCCTTGTTCTTATTAGTGCAGTTGCTTTTCAGGCTTTTTCACAGGAAGAAATTCAAACAAACCAGGACACAAAAAATAGTCCTGAAATATATTTTGAGAAAACTACTCATGATTACGGAAATATTGAACTTAATGGAAATGGTTTATGTGAATTTACATTTAAAAATACAGGAAACGAACCTCTCTTGTTAACAAATGTAAAAGCAACTTGTGGCTGCACAACACCTACATGGCCTAAAAAACCTATTAAAAAGGGTGAAGCTGGTATAATTGTAGTGAAATACAATACAAGAATTCCTGGGGCATTTACAAAATCTATTAGGATATATTCAAATGCTAAAACTTCTTTAGTTACACTAAAAATTACAGGAACTGTATCAAAACCAGTTGCAGAAAATAATAAATAAGTAAAAATACTGTTATGCCACAAATATCAGAAAAGGGTAATTTAATGCCGGCATCACCAATACGAAAATTGGTTCCATTTGCCGAAGAAGCTAAAAAGAAAGGTCATAAAGTTTATCATCTTAATATTGGTCAACCAGACATTCGAACACCGGAAGTAGCTTTAGACGCTGTAAAAAATATTACTGAAAAAGTAATTGAATATAGCCATTCTGCAGGAAATGAATCATACAGAAAAAAATTAGCAAACTATTATCAGGGAGTAGGTATTAATGTTGATCATACTGAAATGTTAATTACAACAGGTGGATCTGAAGCAATCACTTTTGCGTTTCTTTCAACTTTAAATCCTGGTGATGAAGTAATTATTCCTGAACCATTTTATGCTAATTACAATGGTTTTGCTGTTTCTGCGGGTGTAGTTGTTAAACCAATTACTTCAACTATTGAAACAGATTTTGCATTACCAGCTATTGAAGAATTTGAAAAGCTTATTACTCCAAAAACAAAAGGTATTGTAATTTGTAATCCAAACAACCCAACAGGATATTTATATTCAGAAGCTGAATTACAACAACTTAAAACTTTAATCGCGAAATACGATTTGTATCTCTATTCTGATGAGGTTTATCGTGAGTTCTGTTACGATGGAAATACTCATTTTTCTGCAATGAATTTAAAAGGAATAGAAAACAATGTTATTTTGATGGATTCTGTTTCTAAGCGTTACAGTATGTGTGGAGTTCGTATTGGTGCTTTAATTACAAAAAATAAAGATGTTATTAATGCTGCTATGAAATTTGCTCAAGCTCGTTTATGTCCACCATCATTTGGACAATGGGCTAGCGAAGCTGCTTTAAATACACCTAACGATTATTTCGAAGAAGTTTACAATGAATATATCGATAGAAGAAACTTTATGGTTGATGCTTTAAACAAGATGGATGGTGTTTATTGCCCCATGCCAAAAGGAGCCTTTTACACAGTTGTAAAACTTCCAATTGACGATGCTGATAAGTTTGCTCAATGGATTTTAGTTGATTTCGAATATAAAAAGCAAACTGTAATGATGGCTCCTGCTACAGGATTCTATGCAACTCCAGGTCTTGGGAAAAACGAAGTGCGTATTGCATATGTTCTTAAAAAAGAAGATTTAGCTAATGCCATGGAAACTTTAGAGGCTGCTTTAAAAGCTTATCCAGGAAGAACAATTTAAAATATCTGAACATTATAAATAAAAAAACCGAAGCAAATTGCTTCGGTTTTTTTATTCAAAATCCTTATAGATTAAATATTCTTTGCGAATCTCTTTAAAATTTTCTAATTCTGGTTGCCAGCTTTTTCTAATTTCTTCTGCAGATTTTCCTTCAATTATTTGTTTTTTTAATTGGTCAGTCCCACAAATATTATAAAAGAAAGAATTAAAAAAGTGCTCTTTGTCTTTAATGTTACTATATGCAAAAAGAATCCATTCTAAATTAATTTCTCTTTTATTAATAAGCTCATCAGCATTAACACCTCTTAAATCAACACCAAAACATATTTGATCTTTATGTTTAGGATATTTGCTAACACCATCAATGCTCTTTGGTGTAAATGTGAAATCTGCATTTTGCAAATCTGGTCCTCCAAAAACTTGAAAAGGAAATTCTGTACCTCGTCCTTCACTTAAATATGTGCCTTCAAAAAATCCCAAAGACGGATATAAGTATATTGAAAGCATATTTTGTAAATTCGGGGAAGGATTCAATGGTAATGTATATAAAGAATCGTGAGTATAGTTAGCACAAGGAATTACAGTTAAAGTACACTCTAAACTATCTTTCAACCAATTTTCTCCATTTATCATTTGAGCAAATTCACCTATTGTCATTCCATGTACAATTGGTACAGGATGCATTCCAACAAAAGATTTATAAGAAGTATCAAGTACTGGTCCATCAACATAAAAACCATTCGGATTAGGTCTATCTAAAATTAGCATTTCAACATTCATCTCAGCACAAGCTTCCATTACATAATGCATATTTGAAATATACGTATAAAAACGAGCTCCAACATCTTGCAAATCAAATATTAAAATATCAATATCCTTAAAATCATTTAGATTGGGTTTTTTGCTATTTCCATACAATGAAATAACGGGCAATCCTGTTTTCTTATCTATATAACTCTTTATAATTTCACCTGCTTCAGCATCTCCACGAAAACCATGCTCTGGGCTAAAGATCTTAACAATGTTTACATCTAAATTTAAAAGCGAATCGACTAAATGTGATCCATTAATAATTGTAGTATGATTTGCCATCACAGCTACATTCTTATTAGATATTAAAGAAATATAATTTTCTGTTTGCTCTGCTCCAGTCTTAATACGAATAGCTTCATTTTCAACAGACTGACCTCTACAAGAAGCTGCCAATAGAACAATTGAAAAAAATAGATATTTTATATGGTTAATCATAATCAGCGTATTGAAAAGCCTAAATTAATAATTTTCTTTACAAACATAGAATAGTTATTTTATTTTTAATCATTTAAATACGCAATTTTTCCAACAATACAGTGTTTTAATTTTTACTACATTTGTGGAAATCTTAAAATAAGCAAGCTTGAATACTGAATTATTTATTGCCAAGAGAATATTTTCGGATAAAGGTGCAAAAAAAGGCATTTCACAGTCAATTGTTACGATTGCTGTTATTGGAATAGCGCTTGGACTTGCTGTAATGATTCTTTCTGTTGCAATTGTAACCGGATTCAAATCAGAAATCAGTAATAAAGTTATTGGTTTTGGTTCGCATATTCAGATATTAAACTATGATACAAATGTTTCTTTTGAAACTAAACCAATTAACAAGCAACAAGCTTTTTATAGCGATATAGATAATCTGGTAGGCATTAAAAAAATCCAGGAATTTGGAATTAAAGCGGGGATTATAAAAACCGACACAGATATTCAAGCCATTGTTTTAAAAGGGATAGGGAGTGATTTCGACTGGTCGTTTTTTAATCAGAATATGGTTGAAGGAGAAACCTTTTATGTAAATGATTCAATAAAAACAAACGATATAATCATTTCAAAACATATTGCTACTCTTCTGAAATTAAAAACAGGCGATAAAATTATTGCTTACTTTATTCAGGAACCTGCCCGAATGCGTTCTTTTACTATTACCGGGATTTACGAAACAAGTCTTAAAGAATTTGATGAAAAATTTGCACTGATTGATATAAAACATATACAGAAATTAAATTCATGGACAGATGACCAAATAAGCGGGTTTGAAGTTCTGATTGAAAATTTTTCTCAGATTGATAAAATGACCGAAGATGTCAGAGATATTGTAGGTTTTCATTTTAATCCGGATGGTACAAAACTTAAAGTTTTAAGCATTAAGCAAAAATATCCTCAAATGTTCGATTGGCTGAACCTTACCGACATGAACGTGTGGATAATTTTAATATTAATGATCTCTGTCTCTGGATTTAACATGGTTTCAGGTTTGCTTATTTTAATTCTGGAACGCACTAATATGATCGGTATTTTAAAAGCTATAGGAACAAAGAATTGGTCGATCAGAAAAATATTCCTATATCAATCAGGCTTGTTAATTTCGAAAGGCTTACTTTGGGGTAATGTAATTGGATTACTAATATGCGGAGTTCAAGCTAAATTTCAGATTTTCAAACTTGATGCTTCTTCATATTATCTTGATGCAGTTCCGATCAATTTAAAAATATGGCATATTCTTGCTCTAAATTCTGGAACACTTATAATTACTATTATTATGCTAGTAGTTCCATCGTATATTATTTCCAGACTTAGTCCCGAAAAAACAATACGCTTCAATTAGTTTTCAACACATTTAATTGTCTTTCAGTGTCAATAATAAATATTAATTATTGTTTATAAACTGTTCAAATTTTAGATTTCCTATCTCACTTTTTTTTTACTAATTTAACGGTCTTTCTAAGCAGAAATATTTGCTTAAGTATTCTAAAAATTTATAATTTATTATGAAAAAAAATACATCCCCTGAAACTAATAAATTCGATCCTAAAAAGAATTATGAACAAACCAGAAAGGAAATTGGATATGTTTCAAGAAAGAAAGCTAAAAAAACTGACTATGAACGAATCGGATTTATGTCTGGATTAGAAGTTCATCAACAATTAAAAACAAAAGAAAAATTATTTTGCCATTGTCCAGCGGGAATATTCCATGATCATAATGATTTTAATGCAGAGGTAATTCGTCATATGCGACCAACTTTAAGCGAGTTAGGTGAATATGATGGAACTGCACTTATGGAATACAAAACCAGAAAAGAAATTATATATAGATTAAATAACCAAACAGCTTGTACTTACGAAATTGACGATACACCTCCTTTTAAAATAGATAGAGAAGCTTTGGGGTATGCTTTAGAGATTTCGCTGTTATGTAAGTTCAACATTGTTGGCGAAGTTCATATAACCAGAAAGCAATATTTGGATGGAAGTATCCCGACAGGATTTCAGCGTACAGCAATTTTAGGCGTTGAAGGAGAAATTCCATTAAAAAATAAAAAAGTTAGACTAATTCAATTGAGTATTGAAGAAGATTCGTGTCGTGAAATCTCAGACATTCGTCACACAAGGTTATATAAAACTGACAGATTAGGAATGCCACTAATTGAAACGGTTACTTATCCTGAAATGTTTACTCCTGATGAGTTAAAAGAAGCTGCCGAATATATCAGATTTATGAACAGAAGTACTGGAAGAGTGCGTACCGGAAGTGGAGCAGGTCGTGAAGATGTAAACGTTAGTTGTAAAGGAGGAACACGAGTTGAAATAAAAGGTGTTTCCTATAATAAGTTAATTCCAGAATTGTCGCACATTGAAGCATTTCGTCAATGGGCTTTATTGAACATTCGCGGAAAACTAAAAGAACAGGTTAAAGATGCTACAAAATGGAAAATCCAGCATCAAGAAATTGACTATCGTGATTTTGATTTAAAATACGAACCAATAACTGATGGACTAATTGACAAATACAGAATTATTGCTGTAAATCTTCCAAATTTTAAAGGCATATTATCTCATTTTACTCAACCGGGTAAAATATTTGCAAATGAAATCTCAGATAGATTAAAAGTTATTGCATGTTTAGAAAAGCCAAATATGGTTCATACAGAAGAAATAGAACCAAAAATAGTTGAAGAAAACTTCAATAAAATAAAAGCAATTTTAAATGCAAATGAAAATGATGCTCAAATAATATTCTGGGCACCAGACGAAGATATACCTACAGCTTTAGAAACTATCGAAGAGAGATGTCAGATGGCATTCGAAGGAGTACCACAAGAAACACGTAAATCATTTTTAGACGGCACTACAATTTTTGAAAGAGTTCTCCCTGGAGCAGACAGGATGTATCCTGATACAGATTCAGCTCCAATTCCGTTAGAAAATAGTTATATAGATGGTCTTAGTGAAAATTTACCATCAGAAGTAGTTGACAGGTATAATCAACTTAAAAAGTGGAAAATTCCAGAGGATACATACACGTATATTTTTAGGAAAAATCTTTTTCCTTTAATAGAAAAAATAATTACTGATTTAAAACTTAAACCAACATTTATAGGGACATTTATTGGACATCGATTAAAATTTGTAGAAGGCCATTATACGACTGCAGATAAATTTGAATACTCAAAGATTTACAAACTATTTAAATATTTAATTGATAACAAATTAGATATTCAATTAAGCAGAAAAATGCTCCCTGTAGTTTATCAATACCCTAAAATGGATTTTGATTCTATTCTTACAAGCATCAGCTTTAAAGCTGTTCCTAAAGAAGAAATTTTATCAAAAATTCCTTTCTTAAAACAAAAGTTTACCGAGATTAAAATCTCAAAAAATGATGTTGTAGCAAAACATTGGATAATGGGCGAATTGCAAAAAACTGCAATAGGAAATATTGCTCCAGATGATTTAGCTAAGGCGATAGAACAAAATTAAATTATTGTAAACTTTTAAATTAAAAAGTAATGAGCGAAGATATTTTTCAAGGATATAAAGGCAAAGCATTAGAAATATTAAAAAAATATAATGTTAGAGTTTGGGGTCAGACGACAATACAAACAACAAGAGGTAATTTTGAAGGAACTGTCCTTCCCCGAGCCGAAAACGATGATGATATTCATATCGTATTAAAAATTATTACAGGATACAATATAGGGATTGATATTGGCACTATAAAAGAAATGAAAGAAACGGGTTATAAAAAAGCCAATTATAAAATCCCGGAAAAGGAATTCCCAACAACTAAAGGATTACCAAGTGTAAAACTTTTTGGTACTGGCGGAACTATAGCTTCCAGATTAGATTATAGAACGGGAGCCGTTATACCTGCTTTTTCTCCTGGCGAACTATATGGAGCCGTACCTGAGCTTGCTGACATCTGTAACCTTACAACAGAAAAAGTATTTGCAGTTTTTAGCGAAAATATGGGTCCTAAGCAATATATATCACTTGCTAAAGCCATTGGTGAAGAAATAAAGAATGGTGTCGATGGTATTGTTATTGGACATGGGACTGATACTTTACATCATACAGGTGCCGCCTTAACATTTATGGTACAAAACTCTCCTATTCCCATTGTTTTAGTAGGCTCGCAGCGTTCTTCTGACCGACCTAGTTCTGATGCAGCATTAAACTTAATGCACGCAATGAAAACTGCGGGTCACTCAGATATTGCAGAAGTAATGGTTTGTATGTTTGGACCTACATCTGACGATTATGGATTATTGCATAAAGGTACACGTGTTCGTAAAATGCATTCATCCTATCGATCGACGTTTCGTACAATTGGAGATACTCCTTTAGCAATGGTTGACAGAAATAAGATCACTCCTATTAAAAAAGATTATAAACGTAGACGAAACGATAGAAATGTAGATATTCTTCCTTATTTCTCCGATAAAGTTACAATGTTATATTATTATCCGGGAATGAAACCCGACACTATCGATGCATTAGTAGATATGGGTTATAAAGGAATTATAATAGTTGGAACGGGCTTAGGTCACGTTAACAAAGAATTATATCCTGCAATTGAAAGAGCTAACAAAAAAGGTGTAGTGATGTATATGACTTTGCAAACACTTTGGGGTTTTGTCCACATGTTTGTATACGATACAGGGAGAGATATGATGGCAAAAGGAATTATACCTGCAGGAAATATGCTACCTGAAGTTGCTTTTATAAAATTAGGCTGGGCATTAGGGCAAACTGAAGATCCTGAAGAAGTCAGAAAAATAATGCTTACACCAATTAATGATGAAATCACAAAGCGAGAACCATATAATGGTTACTTGATTTATCAAGGAGGTGTTCCTGAAGTTGAAGATTTTATTAAAAATTTCAGAAAATAAAATAGATGTTTACTGATTTCTTTGAAAATTTAAAAAATGAATTAAAAAAAGACCTACCTGGCGAAAAGGCTCATGTAAAAATGGCTCCCGGCATACGGGACTATTTTAAACCAAATACAAAGAGTCGTAAAGCAGGGGTACTAATTCTTATTTATCCTAAAAATCAAGAATTACATGTTGCTTTTATTCGTCGTACAGAATACAATGGTCCGCATAGTGGTCAAATCTCATTCCCTGGAGGTAAAACAGAAAAAGAAGATTTTGATATTATCCAAACAGCCTTACGGGAAAGTCATGAAGAAATTGGCATAGATCCAAAGAAAGTGAAGATATTTGGAGAATTAACACCATTACATATTCCAGTAAGTAATTTTTTAGTTTATCCAATTATTGGAAGGTATGAGAACACTCCTAAATTCATTGCAGATCCAACTGAAGTGAAAGAAATACTTGAGATTAAATTAAAAGATCTTTTAGATCCTACATATTGTACAACGAAAGAGTTCAATTACGGAGACATTTCATTTTTAGCACCAATTTACAATCCAAATAATGTTACCATTTGGGGTGCTACCGCAATGATTCTTTCTGAATTTCTTGAAATAGTAAAAAAGAATAGGTCTAAGTTTCTGGTATAATATTTTTATAATGCTCATATCTGTCTAAAATCTGGTACACATAATTATAAGTTTCCGATCCACGACAATAACCATATTTTACTACAGGGTCTTTATAATACTTTGGATTTGATTTTTTAAGTATATATTCATCAACATTATTCTGCCATACATCAGGATCCAATCCATTTTTTTCAGCCAGTCTCCTTGCATCTAATATATGACCCAAGCCAACATTATATGAGGCCAAAACAAACTTGATTTTCTCTTCTTCATCATCAATACCTCTGATATCAAACCTCTTATTTAACCACTTAATAAAATCAACACCCGCTTTTATCTGCATTTCCTCTGGCGAGTTTTGGTTCACTCCAAATCGATGCGCAGTAGTAGGCATTAATTGCATCAGACCAAAGGCTCCTGCCCATGATTTTGCATTAGGCTTAAATCTTGATTCTTGATATACAAGCGATGCGAGTAATCTCCAGTCCCAATCTATTTCCTTACTATACTTCTTAATATATTCATCATACTGAGAAACCTTACCACTTGAATTTGAGTAATAGTCACTCTCTACTATTCTTACCGAACGCGGATTTTTAAAATACTTATTATAAATAATGTTATACTTGGCTGTTTTTTTAAAATTTATTAGCCAGTTATCTATTTCCGCTTTTAATGATTCATCACCTTTTTTTAAGCCCCATGCTAAATTCTGAGGAAAACTAACAGCTGTTTTAACATCAAGAATAGGATAGTAAATTTGATTTACTAAGGCTACATTTTCGTCAACAACAGTGTAATCAATTTCACCATTTGCTACTAATTCAATTAACTCTTCGACTTCCTTATCTGCTTTTTCTATTATCTTTATACTGTCTCCAATTTCCTCCGAAAGGTTTTTCATTCTTTGTGCGTAAGAAGTCCCCTTTTGCACATAAACTACTTTTTTAGCTAGCTCCAATTGATTCCTAATAAGACTTGTTTCAATCTGTCTTTTACTTAAGGTTTCCCAGTTCTCAGGCTTTCTTTGCACTAATACCTGCCGAGTCTGGCTATGTGGATATGTGAAATTTATTTTATTGGCTCTATCCTTAGTTATTGTAAGATTAATTGCAATTATATCACATTCTCCCTTACTTAGCATATTGAAATTTTCATCGACATCGTTTTCGACCTTAACTTCCAATTTAACATCTAACTCTTTTGCAAGAAGCTGCAATAATTCATATTGATAACCCATTGGTTCACCTCTATAAATAAAATAGTTGGTCGAGTTAAAATCCATTACAGCAACTAACTTACCTTTCTTTTTTATTTTCTCAATAGAAGATAAATTAACAAAAGATTTCTTTTCTTTTTCTTTACAGGTATTAAAGCTTACTATAATAAGTACCAGTAATACCGTAGTTTTTAGAATTTTAGGAAATTCTTTCAAAATACAATGTTTTAATTAACACTAAATTTACGTGATGTAGAGTATTTTGTTACAATAGTTCTGTGTTAACTATTTTAGCAACAAATTTCATGAAGTATTTATTTTTTTATTTTCAGAAGATTCTGTTTTAATAAAAAAAGCCTCAATCAAAAAGATTGAGGCTTTAAAAAAGTTGGCGACGACCTACTCTCCCACAATTGCAGTACCATCGGCGCTAACGGGCTTAACTTCTCTGTTCGGAATGGGAAGAGGTGGAACCCCGTTGCAATAGTCACCTTAAGATCTTTACCTACCTTCGGCAGGTTCAATTTCTTAAAATTAACATGTCGTAAAAGAAAATTCAGAAAACAACTACAAAAAAGCATTCGGGTAATTAGTATTGCTCAGCTTTGACATTACTGCCTTTACACCTGCAACCTATCAACGTCATAGTCTTTGACGACCCTTAAAGGAAATCTCATCTTGAGGAAAGCTTCGCGCTTAGATGCTTTCAGCGCTTATCTCTTCCAGACATAGCTACTCTGCAATGCAGCTGGCGCCACAACAGATACACCAGAGGTCTGTCCGCTCCGGTCCTCTCGTACTAGAAGCAGGGCCTCTCAAATTTCCAACGCCCACAACAGATAGGGACCGAACTGTCTCACGACGTTCTGAACCCAGCTCGCGTGCCACTTTAATGGGCGAACAGCCCAACCCTTGGGACCTTCTCCAGCCCCAGGATGTGACGAGCCGACATCGAGGTGCCAA
>DAOUTQ010000228.1 GCA_030668615.1 Bacteroidales bacterium
CTTAATGTAATTTCTTTCACCAAACAATAAACTCCCTATGCGAACCATAGTTGCTCCTTCTTCAATCGCTATTTTATAATCCCCGGACATTCCCATGGAGATTTCTTTAAAATCATTATCGGTGAAATATGATTGTTTTAATTCATTAAAGATATGAACTAATTCTTTAAATTCAGAACGAATTGTATCTTCATTTTCAGTGTATGTTGCCATTCCCATTACACCACAAACATTTATATTTTTAAGGTTAATAAAATCTTCTGATGTAATAAATTCATTTGCCTCATCTAAATTTAAACCAAACTTTGTCTCTTCTTTGGCAATATGAAATTGTAATAGACAATTTATTTTTCGATTACACTTCTCCCCTTCTTTGTTTATTACTTTCAATAATTTGAAACTATCAACACCATGAATAAGTGAAACAAACGAAGCTACATATTTTACTTTATTTGTTTGCATATGACCTATCATATGCCATTCAATATCTTTTGGTAATGTTTTATATTTTTCGGCTAATTCCTGAGCTTTATTTTCTCCATAAATTCTATGTCCTGACTGATATGCTTCTTCTATTAGCTCAACTGGCTTAGTTTTTGAAACAGCTATCAATTTTACATTTGATGGAATTTCGTTGGAAAGAAAGTGTTTAATATTTTCAGAAATGCCCATTAAGACTGCTTTTTAATTTTTAATTTATTGTGAATTCAAATGTAATAAAAAAGTTCTTTCTTAAAAAAGATAAAAGTCAGATTTGTATTGAGAAATAAAAAAGAAAGTTGTCATATTGAGTTTATCGAAATATGAACAACTTTCTTATAAGTAGAAGATCATACTTCGACAAGCTCAGCATGACCCTATTATAATTTATAATATTTAATCTAATTTATGAATTACTAAACCACTTCTTAACTTTGGCTCAAACCATGTTGTTTTTGGTGGCATAATATTTCCAGTATCTGCAATATCAATTAATTGTTGTAATGAGCAAGCATATAAAGCAAAAGCTACTTTCATGCTTCCATTATCAACACGTTTTGATAACTCGCCTAATCCACGAATTCCACCTACGAAATCAATACGATTTGATGTTCTTAGATCTTTAATATCAAAGATTGGCTCTAAAACCTGCTTTGAAAGTATTGTTACGTCTAAAACACCAATTGGATCTTTATCATCATAAGTTCCTTCTTTTGCATTTAATTTATACCAATCTCCTGCTAAATACATACTAAATTCGTGAAGTTTTGCAGGTTTATAAATTTCTGCTCCTATCTTTTCAATTTCGAATGATGTACTCAATTTTACTAAAATTTCCTCTTCTGATAATCCGTTTAAATCTTTTACAACTCGGTTGTAATCAATAATTTTTAATTGATTATCAGGAAAATGAACAGCCATAAAGAAATTATATTCTTCATTGCCAGTATGATTTGGGTTTTGCTCTTGTTTCTCTATTCCGATACGAGCAGCGGCAGCCGTTCTATGATGACCATCAGCAACATAGGTATAAGGGACTTTTGTATTAAATAAATCTTCTAATTTTTTATTTATATCAGTATCGTTAATTGCCCAAAAATGATGACCAAAACCATCTTCTGCTACAAAATCATAATCAGCTTCCTGTGTTTTTACAATATTCTCTACAACTGCATCAATTTCTGGAACTGCCTTGTAAGAAAAGAAAACAGGTTCGATATTCGCGTTTGTGTAACGGGTTAATATCATTCTGTCATCTTCTTTTTCCGGACGGGTTAACTCGTGTTTTTTGATTATTCCATTATGATAATCAGCACAAGCAGCAGCACCTACGATACCATATTGTGTACGTCCGTCCATTGTTTGAGCATAAATATAAAATTTAGCTTTATCATCCTGAACTAACCATCCTTTATCTTGGAACATCTTAAAATTATCAACAGCTTTAGTATAAACTGTTTCTGAATGAATATCTGTTCCGGCAGGACAATCTATCTCTGCTTTTGTAATATGCAGTAAAGAGCATTCTTTTCCTTCTGCCATAACAGCAGCTTCTTCACTATTCATAACATCATAAGGTAGACATGCTAAATCTTTTGAAATTGCCTTTGGAGGTCTTAGTCCTTTAAATGGTTTTATTATTGCCATGTTTAATTTAATTAAAGTTATTTGTTTATAGTTTAAAGTATTACCCTAATTCACACCTTCATGTCTAAACTTGAAACCTTGAACTAGAAACTTTGTACTTATTATTAATTTACTTTAAAAGTTATATTTCCGTTTTCAATAAAATCAATAATTTGATTTGCACCTGCAACACCTGCATTAATATTAGCTTCAGCAGTTTGAGCACCCATTTTCTTTGGAGTAAAGAAAAATCTACCTTCAAACTTTTCTACAATTTCATCTTTACACTCAGGAGCTAAATCAGAAACATATCTAAAATCTTCTCTTTCAGCAAAAATCTTTAATAATCCTTCTTCGTCTATTACTTCTTTTCGAGCAGTATTTACTAATATACCATTCTTTGGCAATTTTTTCAACAAATCAAAACCAATTGATTTAATTGTTTTATCATTAGCAGGAATATGCAAAGATATATACTGACATGTTGAATATAATTCTCCAACAGAATCAAGCAGAACCACTCCATCTTTATTAACCAACTCTTTATCAGTATATGGATCATAAGCATAGACATCCATTCCAAATCCTCTTGCAATATGAGCAACAAATCTTCCAACATTACCATAAGCATGAATACCAAGTTTTTTTCCTCGTAATTCTGTACCAGCTTTACCATTATAGTTTCCACGAGCAATGCTTATCATCATACCAATAGCAAGTTCTGCAACTGCATTTGAGTTTTGCCCAGGTGTATTCATAGCAACAACATTAGCTGCTGTGCAAGCTTCTAAATCCAAATTATCATAACCTGCACCAGCTCTTATAACAATTTTTAAATTTTTGGCTGCATCAATAACTTCCTTTGTTACTTTATCTGAACGAACAATCATGGCATCAACATTTTCGACTGCCTTTAATAATACTGATTTATCTGTGTATTTTTCTAATAAAACCAATTCGTAATTCGCTTTATCTAAAACTTCCTTAATTTGAGCTACTGCTGCTGGAGCAAATGGTTTTTCTGTTGCGACTAATACTTTTGCCATAATTTTAAATTTTATAGGTTAGATTTATGCATGCTTTGATTCA
>DAOUTQ010000058.1 GCA_030668615.1 Bacteroidales bacterium
AAGTCATTTTCAACAATTTTAAGAGAAGAAATTGAAATAACAGGTGCAGGAAGAACAGATACTGGTGTACATGCCAGTTATTTTGTTGCTCATTTTGATTCTTCTCAAAAAGGTTTACATTCTGATAAAAAATTTCTTTTTAAGACAAATAGTATTTTGCCAAAAGATATTGCTGTTCATGATTTAAAACTGGTAAAGCAAGATGCCCATGCACGATTTGATGCGGTTAGCAGAACTTACCATTATTACATACACAATCAAAAAGATCCTTTTTTAATTGAATCATCCTATTATTTTCCTAAAGATCTTGATATAGATCTAATGAATAAAGCGTGTGATCTTTTATTTAATTATACAGATTTTACAAGCTTTAGTAAATTGCATACAGATGTAAAAACCAATAATTGCAAAATAACTGAAGCGTTCTGGTCACAAGATGGACATAAAATTACATTTACAATTAATGCCGATCGTTTTCTTAGGAATATGGTTCGTGCAATTGTAGGAACTACGATAGATATTGGATTAGGGAAATTATCATTGAATGACTTTATTCAGATTATTGAAAATAAAAATAGATCAGAAGCTGGTGTTTCTGTTCCGGCACAAGGTTTATTTCTGACTAATATTACTTACGATAAGAGTATCTATATATAAGCGATTAAAATCAATAAATTATTATTAATTTTGTTACTTAGTTCTTATTATTTAAATAAAGTAGGATTAATTTAATCAAACTTAAAATTAATTCTTATCTTAGAATCTCCTAAATTTTTAACTCATTTACTAATTATGAATTTCAAATTTACCATAGCAAAAAAACTTATTCTGGGTTTTGGAATAGTTACATTAGCAATTTTCCTGAATATTATTATGATTACGAATACACTAAAGAAAAGTGTAGATGTAAATGCGGAAATTTCAAATATAGATATTCCGTCAGCAGATCTTGTGCGGGAACTTTCAAATATGATGATTTCAACAAAAATGCTAATCAAGAACTGGGTTTATATTGATAAGCAACCTGAAACTGTGGACAAATTACAATTAATAAATCTGCATATAAAAGATTTGCCTGCGATTCATGAAAAGATTTTAAAGCTTTCAAATAAATGGACTGCAGATGAACAGGAATGCTATGAAAATATTTATGTAGCCATCAATGATTCTTTATTTCCTTTACACAGGGATATAATGAATAAACTGAACTCACCTGAAAGTTACAATAACATTGAAATGCTTAATAATGAGATATATCCTAAAATTACAAATGGTGGAGAGGTTATCGTTTTAAGTGATAATCTTATAGAAAGACTTGCTGCATTAACAGAAAAGCATGAAACAAAAGTAAGCAAGGCTTCAGAAGATATGGCAAAATCATTTATTGACTTTGAAAACTTCATTTATATTACAGGAGTAATATTAATAATTATAGCTATTATTATTGCTTTGTACCTTGCTCAAATGATTATTAAACCTATTAAAATAATTAAGAATGTACTTTCGCTAATGGGTAAAGGAATAATGCCAAAAAAACAAATAAAAGAAAGGAATGATGAGATTGGTGAAATGGCTGCGGCTCTTAATGCCTTAATCAGAGGTTTGAAAGAAACAACCGATTTTGCAATCGAAATTGGAAAAGGTAATTTTGATAGCTCTTTTGTTCCATTAAGCGATGAAGACGATTTAGGAGTTGGTTTACTTGAGATGCGTACTAATTTAAAACATGCTACAGAAGAAGAATCAAGAAGAAAAAAAGAAGATGATCAGCGTAACTGGGCTTCTCAGGGTGTTGCTAAATTCAGTGATATTTTAAGACAAAACAATGATGATATTGATAAACTTTCTTACGATGTAATAAGTAATCTTGTTAAGTATTGCGATGCAAATCAAGGAGGACTTTTTATTGTTAATGATGATGATGAAAAGAACAAGTACATTGAAATGGCAGCTGCTTATGCTTTTAATAGAAAGAAATTTCTTGAAAATAAAATAGAAATGGGCGTTGGATTAGTTGGTAGAGCTGTTCAGGAAAGTGAAACTATTTTTATTTCAGACATTCCAAATGATTACATATCAATTACATCTGGCTTAGGAGAAGATAATCCTAAAAGTATATTGATTGTTCCTTTAGTTGTAAATGATAATGTTTACGGAGTTATTGAAATGGCTTCGTTCCGTGATTTCGAAAAATATCAGATTGAATTTGTAGAAAAAATTGGTGAAAACATTGCAGCAACACTTTCTACTGTGAAAGTAAATATTAGGACAGCTGAACTTCTTGAAAGAACAAAACAACAAGCTGAGGAGATGAGAGCTCAGGAAGAAGAAATGAGACAAAATATGGAAGAACTTCAGGCTACACAAGAAGAGTCATCACGTAGAGAAGCAGAATTAGAAAAGAAGGTTGAAGAATCTGAAAGACTAAAAAAACAGCAGGAATCATTTATTAAAAAGCTTGATGGAAATTTCTCCGGAGGACTTGTTTCTGCTTTGGATGACGATGATGATGACGAGCCTAAAGATGATAAATAGAATAAAAAAAGTATAATATATATAATAAAAGAGAACTAAAAATCAGTTCTCTTTTTTGTTTATTAACAATTTTTAACTAATTACCTTAGTTATTAAACTAAGTATTTTAGTTATGTTTGTAAAAACATAAAAAATGATATACAAATTTATACAACAGTCCATCAAGCATATTTTTAAAAACAAACTTGATTCTATCATAAATATACTCGGACTTACAATTGGAATAAGCACTTTTATTATTTTAATTAATTATATTAATTTCGAGTATTCATTTGACTCTTCAATTCCTAATAATAAAAATATTTATCGTATTATTTCAGATGTTCCTCAACAAAATGGGAATATCATGAACACAGCAATGTCGTCAGGTTATTTTAAAAAATCAGCGGATGAATATTTCAGCGAAATTATAACATCAACAAGTATTACTCCCAGCTTTGATACATACATTAAGGTAAATGACAAATCATCGTATGAATCTAATTTTTGGTTTGCTGATTCTTCTTTTTTTAATGTATTTCAATTTGATCTTATTCAAGGTAATCCAAAGGATGTTCTTAAAGGTTCATTTAAAATAGTTATATCAGAGCGAATGGCCAAAAAATACTTTGGCGATACAAATCCTATAAATCAAACCATTGCAGTTCATAATAGCTGGGATTATACTGTTTCAGGAATCCTTAAAGATTTACCTTCGAATATGCATTTAGATATAGATTTTCTTGCTACACCTGATAGTATAGGTAGTTTTAGACGTGATTTCTGGGGGGCACTTGGACTGTTCAATTATGTTCTTCTTGAGGATGGTACTGATCCTCGCTTATTGGAAAAAGACTTTCATAATTTTAGTATTGAAAGAATGGGTGAACAATGGGCTAATATCATTCAATTCAAGTTACAAGCGATTACTGATATCCATTTAAAGTCGAATAGAATGCATGAAGTAGCTAAAACATCCGACTCTAAACAATTGTATTATTTGATAGGTATAGCATTTTTAGTGCTTTTTATGGCAGGAGTAAATTTTATGAATTTACATTCATCACGTGCAGAATATCGTTCCAAAGAAGTAGGATTGCGAAAAGTGGTTGGAGCACATAAGGCAAACCTTATTTTTCAATTTTTAATTGAATCATTAATCTATACCTTAATAGCCGTATGTATTTCTATTGTAACTGTATATTATACCTGGAATATTTTTGAAACATTTTTAGGAACAGATATCCCATTCCAAACTGGTAAAATGTTTTATTTATTAATAGGAGTAATATTGTTTACAGGAATTCTATCGGGACTATACCCTGCAATATATTTATCCTCATTCAAGCCTATTGATGCTTTCAAGGCATTATTCAGAAATAAAAAGAATGGTTCATTCATTAGAAAAGTATTAGTTATTACACAATTCTCATTATCGATTTTTATGATTATTGCAACGCTTATAGTTATGATGCAAATGCAATACGTTAAGAATAAAGATCTTGGTTTTGATAAAAATAATTTACTAAACGTATCAATACAAACCAATGAATCTACAAAAGAAGAATTTAAATCAATTCCCGGAGTTCAGGATATTTGTTTTTCATCAGTACAAATAGATAATATATTATCAGGACAACGCCCATATATTCTAGAAGATTCTGTATCAACAGAAAACACAATGGATTATATGATAAGAACTATAAGAGTTGATGATAATTTTATTCCAATGTATAAGATTCATCTTTTAGAAGGAAGAAATTTTTCTACTGAATTTTCCACAGACCCTGATAATGCAATTATTGCTAACCAGGCTGCGATAAACTTAATGGGATTAAAAGAACCAATCGAAAAAAGATTAATCACGGCCACAGAAGATTCAAATTACGTGTTTCATATTATAGCTGTAATGAAAGATTTTAATTATCAATCGCTACACTCTCCTATTGAACCTTTATTTTTTAGATTTAGTATGGATAATCTTTCTGTGATGTCTATCAAAACAAACAATAAAAAAATGACTCAAGTTATAAGAAGTGTTGAAAAAAAGACAGCAGAACTTTCTCCAGACTTACCTACACGTGTTAATATTTTATCGGATAAAATTAATTCGCATTACGAAAAAGAAGAAAAGATTAGTACACTCTATTATATTTTGACATTTATTTCCTTATTCATTGCAAGTCTTGGTTTATTTGGTATCGTATCGTTTCTATTAGAAAAGAAAACAAAATCAACGGGAATTAGAAAAATTTTAGGAGCTTCAAATGCTAATCTATTTATAAGCTTATCAAAGGAATTAATGGTTTGGCTTTGTATATCAGCAATGATATCATTTCCTGCAAGTTATTATGTTATGAATAAATGGCTGCAAGGATTTGCTTATAAAATTGATATATATTGGTGGATATTTCCTCTGGCATTCTTGATATTGTTTATGATTTCGTTAATAACGATTACTTATAAAACGTACAAAACAATTACAGTGAATCCTGCTGAATATTTACGGTATGAATAAAAAAGAAGATGTCTTAAAAGTATTGTTTTTGAAATTCATTTCCACATACTTCAACAAGCCTGCCTACCGCAGGCAAAGATTAGGATGACAACAAGGGTTGTGGTAATACTAGCTTGCACCAGGCAGGTTTGTTAAAACATGATTAATTATCAAATTTATATACTCTAATTGTCGATTTGGTCAATTAAGTTATTTAAAACTATTCCAATATCCCTTTCTGATACAACAGTAACTTCTATTTCCTCTCTTAACTCATGCTTATTTGTACAAATTATTGTATCAATATTGTTTTTTTTGATTTCTGATTTTAGGATTCTATAATCAAATTCTGAATTTGCAAATAGCTCAGCCGTTTTGATTTTACCTGCGAACTGGTAACTTCTGTTACTTACATTATACATTAGGTAGTACAGTGCATTTTTAATTCCATTTTCAGAAATTGTTAATCCATCGTCGGTTGGAATAATAACTTTTAAATGAAATCCTTTTTCTGCCATATTATTTCAGAGAATTTACTGCTTTTTCAAGACGAATAAGAGCATCTAAAATTGTTTGTCTGGGACATGCAATATTCATACGCATGAATCCATCTCCTCCTGTACCAAACATTCTACCATCATTAAATCCTAAACTAGCATCATTAATCATAAAGTCCTTCAAGTCCTTACCATTCAGATTTAAATCAGAACAATCAAGCCAAACTAAATAAGTACCTTCAGGTCGAATCATTCTTATTTCTGGAATCTTTTCATCAATAAAATCCTGCAAAAGATCTAAATTTCCTGATAAGTATTCCATAAGCTGATCGAGCCATTCATCTCCATGGTTATACGCTGCTTCAGATGCAACCGTTCCGAATACATTTCCCATTCCAACATGAATTGTATCTAAAACTTTATCGTATTTTTCCTTTAACTCTTTGTTAGAAGAAATAACCGAAGAGGTTGAAAGTGCAGCCATATTAAACGTTTTACTCGGAGCAATAAATGTTACCGTATAATTCGCTATTGCTTCTGAAATAGATGCCAAGGGAGTAAATGTGTACTCATTAAAAACCAAATCGGCATGTATTTCATCAGACATAATTAGAACATTATTTTTCACACACATATCTCCCAACTTTTTAAGTTCATCTTTTGTCCATACAGATCCTCCGGGATTATGCGGATTTGATAAGATAAACATTTTTGCATCTTTCAGCTTATCCTCTAAATCATGAAAATCAATACTATACCGATTGTTCTTTAATACCAAAGGGTTCTCAATTAATGTACGATTATTGTTTTCTATAGCTGAGAAAAATGGGAAATATACAGGCGGTTGAATGATTATCTTATCTCCCTCGTTAGAATATGCCAAAATAGCCATGTTTATTGCAGGTACAATTCCAGGGCCGAAGGAAATCCAATCTTCGTGAACTGTCCATTGATGTTTTCGTTCTAACCAATTTACAATTGAAGTAAAATATGATTTAGGACGAATACTGTAACCAAACACTTCATGTTTTGTACGCTCCTTAATTGCATTAATAATAAAATCAGGAGTTTTAAAATCCATATCTGCAACCCACATTGGAATTATGTCTTTCTTTCCAAATAATTCAACCCGCAAATCGTACTTTACCGATGCTGTATTTTCACGATTTATAATTTCATCAAAATTGTATTTCATATAATCAGCTATTTGCCTTTAGCTTTTAGCTATTAGCATTCAATTTATTGTATTTTAATTACTTAGAGTAACCTACTGTTTGACTGTATATTACCTTTTGATTTTCTTTTAGCTGTAATGCTTCTTTTATTTCATCTTTATTAATCCATGCTCTAAAAACTGAAATTAATCCTTCTGAAGCACAATATAAGTAAACATTTTGTCCGATAAAACCACAATGAGTTGCGGCCGTCATCATTTTAATATCATCTGAGCTCTTTCCGAGCTTATCAAAATCAGAAACATATATTAAATTCACTGCAGCATCTTTAACAAAAGGTTGTTTTCCTGCAACTTTTCTCAGATCTAATTTGGAGATTTGCTTTAATGCATGTTCTTTAGGAACATATATAAATACACCCTTTTTTAAGGTCATATAAATTTCAATATCTTGATTGTTTTTTGAAGTAGGAGCCGTATGTTTTCCATCTTCGGAACGATTAATTCCATATGCAGCCCAAAGTAAATCTGACAATTGTTGATCTGTTAGATCTTTGTCAATAAAATCACGACTTGAGCTTCTTTCATTTAAAGCTTGCATTAATGGTTTTCCACCAGTTTTATCTGGTGCTGGAAGTTTAACTAAATCCTGAGCAACTGCAGTATTAATAGTTAATAGTGCAATAAAAGCTAAATACAAATTTCTTAGTTTCATAGTTTTTTATTTTTGGTTTAATTTTTCCATAAATCTTTTAGAATTTATAATGTACCGAATATGCGTTCCTTCTCCAATTATTCCCTCTTCATCTTTTGCTTCTACATTAAAAACCAGCTTCTTTCCATCAAATTCTGTTAAAGTTGCTGTACACTCAACTTGCATTCCAACCGGAGTTGGTTTCAAATGTCGTACATTAATTTCAAATCCTACTGTATTATGTTCATCACCCAAATATGGTAATACAGTTTTTAAGGCAGCATTTTCCATTAAAGCTATCATGGCTGGTGTTGCAAAAACTTCAACTAAACCAGAACCATATTGTACCGCTGTATCTTTTTGTTCAACAGTCTGTTTTGCCGTATACGTAATTCCTGTTTTTAAATCAAATTCCATAATATTATAATTTGAGTTAAAGATAAATAATATGATTTAGTAAAATAAAAAAAGGACATTGATTATTTCAATGCCCTTAGTTGTTTTTATTATTTAGTATTAAGCTTTTAATTTATCGGCCATAGCTTTAGCTAAAACTTCGCAACGATCAAAAGTTTCGTTTCCAGGAATACCTTTTGAATCAACTGGATCAGAAACCAAATCCCATTCTGTTGTTTCATAGAATTTATGAAGCATTTTTACTCCTCCACCATTCCAACTATACGAACCAAATAATCCTAATAAGTGTTCTTTTACACCCATATGTTCAAGTGTACGTGTTAAGTTTTCCATTGTTGGTAACATTCCTGAGTTATAAGCACAACTACCAAGAATAACTCCTTTATAACGCCATATTTCATTAATCAAATATGATAAATGAGTTTTTGAAGCATCATGAATTCGAATCTTCTTAATTCCATTTTCGGCAAGTTTACGTGCAATAGAATCAGCCATTTTAGCTGTATTTCCATACATTGATCCGTAAATAATTACAACTCCATCTTCTGTTTCATACTTGCTCCATTTATAGTAAAGAGAAAGTACCTTGTTTACATCTTTTCTCCAGATTGGACCATGAGTTGCGCAAATATATTTAATATCAATTCCTTCAAGCTTTTTAAATGCTTTCTGAACCATATTACTGTATTTTCCAACTATGTTTGAATAATATCTGCGCATTTCTTCAAGATAATATTCTTCAAACTCAATTTCATCATCGAAAATTCCACCATCTAATGTACCGAAACTTCCGAATGCATCACCTGAGAATAAAATCTTTTTAGTTAAATCATATGTCATCATTGTTTCAGGCCAGTGAACCCAAGGTGTCATTACAAATTTTAATGTATGATGTCCTAAATTAAGTTCGTCTCCATCTTCTACCTGATGCCAATTATCTTTATACCCAAAATATGCTTCTATAATTTTAAATGTCTTTAAATTTCCAACAAGCTTAATATTTGGATATTTTTCAACGATTGTTTTAATTGCTCCAGAATGATCAGGCTCCATATGATTAATTACGAGATAATCAATCGGTTTGCCATCAATAAGCCCTTCTATTTTATCTAAATAATCGTCGGATGAGCCATACTCGAGTGTATCAACTAAAGCAATTTTCTCATCAACAATTAAATAAGAATTATATGATACTCCATTAGGTATTGGCCACATATTCTCAAAAAGACTTGTCTTTCGGTCGTTAGCTCCTAACCAATATACTTTATCAGTAATTTTTACTGTATTATGCATTTTATATTATTTTAATATGATTTACCATTTTCTATATTGCTCAAAAATAGTACAAAAAAGTTGAATTTTTAATCAAAATTCAAAGATTGTAATGATTGAAAAATTGAGTAAATAGTAGGTCTTATCCTGTATACTTTTCTATAATTATTGTTAGTTCGAAAGAAAAAAGATTGAACAGATTGAATTGGTTGAAAAAGTAGTATCTTTAATATGATATGGAAGAAAATAATTGGATAAAGTTCAAAAGTGAGTTAAGAGAAAGATTGAAAAAATTTGCTTTGGATATTATTAAACTTGTAAAAAGTTTTCCTAAAACACCAGAAGCAAAAACAATTGGCAATCAACTTTTAAGATCAGGAACTTCTGTTTATGCTAATTACAGAGCAGCATTACGAGGACGTTCAAAAGCTGAATTCTTCAGTAAACTATGCATTTCTGTGGAAGAAGCTGACGAAAGTGAAATGTGGCTTGATTTACTAATAGAATCAAACGTTTCAAACAACCAAGAAACCATTGATTTGCACAAGGAAAGCACTGAAATATTGAAAATTTTAGCACATCTTAGAAAAAAGATAAATAAGAATTCTAAAAGCTAATTTGTTTCACCCCATCAATCTATTCTATCTTTTTTCAATCTATTCACTCTTTTCTTTTATCTCCGAACTAAGCGGAAATTTTAAATTCTCTGTTTCAGCTAAAGTAGCCTTAATTGAACCAATCAGTATTTTCGCTTCAACTAAAATTGGTATTCGGTTTAAATCATCAGTAACCCAAACAAATAAATCTTCACCACCTTTAAAAATGGTTCCTTCAACTAATAAAGCAGAAAACTTTATTGTGTGAAATTTTCGTTTATCATGTGTTTTAATGATTTCTTTTCCGAGATATCGTATATACAATTCAAATATCTCATTATCAATAATCACCCTAATTGGAATTGTATCATTTATTGAATATTGTGTAAAATCAATATTACGAATTAAGTATACAGCCGATAGAACATCATAAGTTTTCTTATTATTAATCAGAGTATCTTCATTATATGCTTTGTTCGTATTTTTGGTTTTAGTGAAGATCGTACTATCTGCGTAATTAAATTCAAATTGGTTATTTACCTGATAACCTCCTTCATATGTGTTTCTACTAAAAAATAAAGGAGAAAGGGTCTCCTTTTTTGTATAAGATTGATAATAATCGCGCACTTTGTAGAGCCAATCGTAAGAAGGAATACTAACACCTGCAGCAATTAAATGATATGCAGGCTCATTAAAATAATTGGTTTCATTAACACTAAATTCTACAATTCCTGCTTTTATCCATATAAAACCCCAATTGTAAACTGCATTATAAGTAATTTTTTCTCCTGATTTAAAAACCGGATACTGATTAACTAATTCCTGAGAATAAGTTTCGAGAGTGAAGTAAAAAAGAACTAAAAATATTAATAGATTTTTCTTCAAAAGAATGAATTTAATAATCCCAAATATCAAAACCAGATCTGTTTGGATAAAGTATAGAATTATAATATGGTGAACCAAAGTTATATGCAGGATTTAAACCATTAGAATATCTGTATTGAAAATTGAAATGAAGATTATCGTTTACCTTATATCCGACACCTATAGATACTGTTTTAAAATCTGCGTCATACATTTCTGCTCGGTAATCTGTAAATACAGATTGATTTTCGAAATATGCTCCATCGCCCCAAATACTCCATTTTTCAGATAACTGATAATGTGCCATTCCACTTATTCCGTAATTAGAAACATTCGAATTATATCCATACTCAGGTGATGAACCAAAAACTCCTTCTATCCCACTCATATTATTCCGCATAATTATTCCGTTAACTGAAATATTGAATTTTTGATTTACTTCATAATTAAATGAAGGTGCAATATATGTACTCATCATTGACATAGAATTTCCAAAACTACTATATCCTGTTCCAACAGCCACAGAATGTGAAAACCTATCGTGTTTTTTCAATAATGTAGATTTTTTTTCTACTTCTTCATCGTTATTATTATTCAAAATAGTTGAGTCGAGCGGCTTATAATATTTTGGCATTAATGGAAATACGAGATCTTGTCCGTATGAAACAGATATAATAAATACAAAAATAATTATAAGAAATGCTCTCATCTTCTTCTACAGTTTATACACGATGAACGTATAATATCTTTTTGTTATTGTTATACAAATTTACGAATTATTAATTGACATCAGAATCAATACGAATAACTTTTAATATTCCTTTCTCCTTTTTAAGTTTCGACATTAACATTTCAAGGTGTTTTGCACTATCTACAAAAAGCTGAAGTTTACCATCGAACATACCATCGTTAGAATCAATTGATATTGAGCGCATTCTTACTTTTAGGTCTTTTGATATGACATCTGTAATCTTACTTAACATTCCCATTTCATCAACACCAGATACTTTAATTGTTGTTTGAAACGATTGTCGTGAAGCATTTTTTGTCCATTGTGCTTTTAATATTCTGTAGTTATATCTTCCAACTAAATCGCGTGCATTTGGACAATTGGTTCTGTGAATTTTTATTCCTTCACTTACCGTAACAAATCCAAAAACAGAATCACCCAAAATAGGACTACAACATTTTGCAAGCTTATAATCTATGTTTTCAATTTTATCATCAATAATTAAAAAATCGCCTTGATAAGATGATTCAGACTTTTTATCTTCACTTTCAGTTTTCTCAACTATTTCTTTCTCAACTACGCTTTCCTTTTTAGGCTCGGTTAAAATATCTTTAATCTCAGTAACCTCAATTTTTTCAGTTGCAATTGCATAATATAAATCAACCGGAGTTTTTAGCTTATAATGCTTTAATAAGCCATCAATAAGTTGATCATCAAACTTAATTTTCCAGTTTTTCAGTCTTCTTTTTAACAACTCTTTAGCTGTTTCAGCTTCCTTAAACTTCTCTTCGCGTAGAGTCGATTTTATTTTAGTTTTCGCCTTTGAAGTAACAACAAAACTCAACCAATCAGTTTTTGGTTTTTGTGTTTTTGATGTAACAATACTAACCTGATCGCCATTTTGTAATTTTTGTTTTATTGTAACATTTTTGTGGTTAATCATTGCTCCAACACACTGGTTTCCAACATCACTATGAATATCATAAGCAAAATCAAGAACTGTTGCTCCAGCTGGCAATTTCTTTAAATCGCCATTAGGAGTAAAAACAAAAACTTCTTTGTTATATAAATTTAATTTAAGATCATCAATAGTTTCACTATTAGCAACACTATTACTTTCAATTACTTCACGTACTTTGTGCATCCACTGATCAATTCCTTTTTCGGCTTTTACTCCTTTGTACCGCCAGTGTGCAGCATATCCTTTTTCTGCTACCTCATCCATACGTTGTGTACGTATCTGAACTTCTACCCATCTACTATCCGGGCCTACAACTGTGGTATGTAAAGATTCATATCCATTTGTTTTTGGAATTGAAATCCAGTCACGTAATCTTTTTGGATTTGGTTGATAAAAATCTGTTACAACAGAGTATACCCTCCAGCAATCAGCCTTTTCTTTCGATGGTTTAGAATTTAAAATAATTCGAATAGCAAAAATGTCATAAACTTCTTCAAATTCAACATTTTGCTTTTTCATTTTTTGCCAAATAGAGTAAACTGCCTTTGGTCGTCCCTTTATTTCATATTCAATTCCTTGCTCTATTAGTTCTTTCTCTATTGGCCCAATAAATTTCTTAATAAATCGCTCACGTTTAGCTGTTGTATCTTTAAGTTTTTTAATAATCTCCTTATACTTTTCCTTTTCGGTATATTTCATCGACAAGTTTTCCAACTCCGATTTTATATTGTACAATCCTAAACGATGAGCTAATGGAGCATATAAAGAAAATGTTTCTAATGATGTTTTAATCTGATAATCTTCGGGCATATTATTCATGCTACGCATCTCATGTAATAAAATTGCCAGTTTTATAAGTATAACACGTACATCATCAACCAATGTAAGCAACATTTGGCGGAAGTTCTCTGCTTGGGATGCCGAAGTTTTGGTATTGATATCCGAGATTTGAACTAAACCGTCAACAATAGTTCTGATAGTTTTATCAAACTCCTTCTCAATTTTATCAAGAGTTATTTTCTTATCGATTACGGCCTGATACAACAATGAAGCAACAACCGATCGGGTACCCAAACCTATTTGATCAACAACAATTGTAGAAACTTCAAGAACATCTAAAATAAAAGCATCACCAGAAGCTGATCTTTTTTCTTCTAATGCTTCTAATGCAACATCAAAAGCTTTGCGAATAAGTTCAAGCTCTTTCTTTTTGGTAAAATCTTCGGATAATTTTAGTAATTCTCGATATTTCTTAATAATCTTTTTACGTTCCCTTTCCGTGATCTTTCCATCAGTCTTTTTATCGAAATTTATTTTTGGTAGCATTTTGTTTATAGTAATTTAAAATTATCAGCATCAAGAAAAACCGGAAATTTTTCTCTGAACTGATTTAATTCATTTAATGATAATTCTGCATTGATTATCTCTTCTTGATAATCGTTCGCCTTTTTAATAATCCGACCTTTAGGATCAATTATTACAGTATCGCCTGAATATGTTATTCCTTCGCCATCCTTGCCTATTCTGTTTACTCCAACAACATACGATTGATTCTCAATAGCTCGTGCTTTTAATAGTGTATTCCACACTTCTCTTCTGCTTTCGGGCCAACTTGCTATATAAATCAATAAATCATAATCATCCTGATTTCTACTCCAAACAGGGAAACGTAAATCATAACATATTAGTGTACAAATTCGCCAACCATTATGTTTAAAAATTGTTTTTTGTTCTCCTTTTGTAAAATCCTCATGTTCCTTCTCCATGCGGAATAAATGACCTTTATTGTAGGTATAAAATTCTCCATTTGGGAACATGGTTATACATCTATTATAATAATTCTTATCCTCTTTAATAATTACACTACCAATAATAATCTTATTCTGCTTCTCAGCTTGTTCTTTCATCCAATGAAATGATTTACCATCCATTGTTTCAGCCAATTTTATTGAATTCATTGAGAATCCTGTTGTAAACATTTCAGGTAAAACTACGATATCTGTTTTATTAGAAATCTGTTTCAATTTTTCATTAAACATGCTTATATTCTGATCGATATTCTCCCATGCTAAATCAGACTGGATGCATGAAATATTAAGATTATTGTTCATAATTATTTATAATTAATTTCATCAAAGATAAAAGAAAAGCCTCAATTGTTATTGAAGCTCTATCTTAATTTATGTTAAATTTTAAAGCTTCTAAGCCATTAAACATGACAATGCTACGCAATAAAACTTTGACTTTTGACTTTCGCTGCGCGACATAACTACAACAGGTTTTATTGTTCCTTGAATTAGTCCGGCCAGTTCTCCACCACCAAATAGCATTAATCCTTTATAAAAGCTATTAGCAGATTCTAATGACGGAAAGATTAAAGCATCAGCCTCACCATTTATTGGCGTAGGAATGCCTTTTATTTCAACACTTTTTTTATCGCAAGCAAGAAAAACATCTAATGGACCATCAATTGTACAATTAGGTATTTGTCCACGATCTACCATTTTGCATATCTGTGTATAATCAGTACTGTAATGGAAACTATCATTAACTTTTTCTGATGCTCCAATTAATGCAATTTTAGGATTGTCAATTCCAAATTTCTTAGTCATTTGAATGGTATAATTTACCATTGCAATTTTTTGATTTAAATCAGGATAAGGTAACACAGCCGTATCTGAAATAAACAAAAGTTTATCGTATTTTGGTAGTTCCAGCGCACAAACATAGCTCATTACTGCCTTCGGTGGTAATAATCCTTTTTCTTTATCCAATACAGCTTTAAGGAATTTATCTGTACCGATTAAGCCTTTCATTAAAACATCTGCTTCTTCCATTCTCACCATTCTCACAGCTTCTTTTGCAGCGTTAGTGTGATCAGGAACATCTACAATTTTATAATCTTCGGCCTTAGCATTTGCTCCCGCTAAAACATCTATAATTTTACTTTTATTTCCAATAAGTATTGGTGTTGCAAATCCTATTTCCTGAGCTTCAATTAGGGCTCCAATGGTATTTTCATCTTCGGCAACAGTAACTGCAATTCTTTTATTAACTCCTATACTGCAAAGGTGTTTCACCATTTGTTCTAATGAAGTAATTGTGTTCATGTTCTTGTATTTAAATCATTAACATTATTAATTTATCGAAACTAATATTTTAGCTCCGAATTACAAAACGTTTTGTATTGTAATGTAAACTTAAAAAATAGTATTTTAAAGGAAAACCTCAGGTTCAAGTCTTTCAGAAAAATTATTAACTAACCAGGTTTGTAAATCTACAATTACAGAATCTTTCATTACTCTTGCATTTTTTTCACAAACCTTTACACAAGCACAACACCATATACAGGATTCCTTATTTGTTTCAATTTTTGAATTCAAATTAACAGCACCTGTTGGGCAAACGTTAACACAATCACCACAGAGAATGCAATCATTATCAATTGTATCAGGAGATAATTCGGGTCTTACTTTTAATTCTCTGTGTGGAATATTTCCTGGAACAACTAGTTTGCTATTGTTCTTGCTTGTTTTTAATTTATTGATTATTTGTTCACCAAAATGAAATGCAAGTTTTAAATCATCTTTATCAGGCCTGTTTTTAGCAACTTCAATATTATTAAATGAAAAAGAGTGTTCTCCAATAAATGTTCCTGCAGCAATAACATTAAAACCTTTTAATTCACAAATATTTTTTAATTCCAACAGCGCGTCTTCATAAGCACGGTTACCATATACGGCAACAACAATAGCCTTAGCTTTAATAGTTGAAAAATTTTTAAATCTTTCTGCTGCAACAACAGGTATTCTTCCTCCGTAAACAGGAGCTCCAAAAATTGTAAGATCACGCTCTCCTATATCTATTTTATTAAGGGAGTTGTTTGTTGTTAAGTCTATTAGGTTAATTTCCTTTACTCCTGTTCCATCGGCAATCGATTCAATAATTCTCTTGGTTGTTTTAGTAGGCGAAAAGTAAACTAAATTAACTTTCTCAAAATTCATTAAATTTAATTTGAAGTTTATTAAATATTTATAGACCAAACACTTTTTTTAGCAAATCGGTTACTCTGGCAACAGGATTTTCTCTTATTTCTTTTTCTTCTTTTGCTATTTGTACGAAAAGTCCATCAATAGCTTTGTTAGTCACATAATCGTCCAAATCGGGATTTACTTTGCTCACAAATGGAAGTTTATTGTAATTACCAAAAACGGTATTCCAATATTTGGTAGCATTCACCTTATCGAGCGATACTTTTATTATGGGCTTAAATTTTTCTACTAATTGTGTTCTGGTATGGGTTTCTAAAAACCGGGTTGCTGCATCTTCGTTTCCGTTTAAAATATTCATAACATCACTTAGTGTCATTTCCTTAATAGCATTAACGAATAAATCCTTTGCCCCTGAAGCTGCATCTTCTGCCGCTCTATTTAACGACTCAATAGCATCATCAACTGTTTTATCTTGTCCCAGCATTCGCAACTTATCTTCAACCTGTTTAGCTTCTTTTGGAAGTGGAATTTTAATTTCAGGATCCAGAAAATAACCGTCAGGTTTTGATACTCGTGTTACACCTTTTTCTATTCCAATGGTCAAGGCTTCTTTCAGTGCTTTTGCAACTTCCTCTTCGGTAAGTTCATTTGTTACATTATCGTCAATAATTTCTTCAACTGTTTCTTCTGCAGCTTTTTTTATTGTTTTCCATACCTGAGCATTTATTGTAATTGATATAAATAGTAACACTAATGATATAATTATTCCTTTTTTCATAACGAATGTTTAATTGTGTTTATCAAATTTAATGCTAAATGCATCTTTAAACAATAATTAATTCAAAATAAAAAAAGCACAGAAACAATATCTGTGCTTTGCTTTTTATTTCTTGAGATTTCTATTTTAACTTCACCACATCTTTTATTGCAGCATAAGTTGGTTGAATAACCCAATTACCTTGTTTGTCAATTAATCCCCATTTGTCATCAATTTTTACGGCCGCATAACCATTTTTAAAGTTTCGCACACCATCAAATTGAGGTTGAATTACCCATTCTAAATTGCTGTTATAAAAACCTAATTTTTCATTCTTCTTTCCTTTTGCTAAACCTTCATGAAATTCGGAAATGTATTCTGAATCAGTAAACTTTATAATTTCACCTTTAGTGTTTAAATACACCCATTCTTTATCCTGTTTAATTTTAGCCATTTTAGTAATAGGATCAAAATCGTTAACAGTAGAAAATTGTGGCTCTATTACCCATTCTCCATTACTATTAAGATATCCAATAGTTTCAACGTTTGTTTTTGCCCAAGCAAGGCCTGCATTAAAATAGCCAACACCTAAAAAACTTGCTTCAATAACAACTTCACCATTTGAATTTAAAAAACCATATAATCCCTCTTTAGTTTTAAATGGTGCTATTCCTTCTGAGAACCATTTTATTTCCTTAATATTTGGAACGTTAACTAATTTTTGTTTTCCCATTTTATCGATAATATAAAAATCATCTTCAATTTGAGCAATTGCAAATCCATTTTTAAATGATGATACTTTATTGTATTTTGCAGGAACTGCAAGCTTCCCTTCAGTATTCATATAACCCCATCCATCATTAACTAAAACCGGAACAAATCCGTCGTCAAATCCTTTTGTGCCAAAACCAAAAACCTCTTTCAAACGGAAATCAGAAATTTCGGTTTGTAGTTTCTCACCTTTTGTGTTGATAAATGAATATCCTTCCTTTTTCTTATATATAATAGCATATCCATCCTCAGAAAAACTGTAACATTTTCTGAATTGAGGATTTAATATATAATTACCTTCAAGGTTAATATATCCCCAATCTTTTGAATCCATAGGTCGAACCTGTATAACATATTCCTGGGCAAAAGAACTGCCCATGATTAAAATGATTAAAATTGAAGTAATTAAGATGTTTTTTTTCATTGTTTTGATTTTTAAATTATAACTTTTAATTGTTTCTACGTCGTTTTTTACTGCTGGCACTTTTGCTTCCGAGAATTCCCCAACCTCCACTGCCAAGTATAAAACCAAACGCATACCACGCTCCGTTATTGTTTTGTGCATAAACAGTTACATCATCTCGAAATAACATAGCAATTAAATCGAATGGTGCAATAATACCATGCAATAAGCCTCCCCAGAAATTATAGGTTTGACCTTCAAGACAGGCATCAACAACTTCTTTATTGGCACATGATGATAGTAAAAAAACACCAACAATGCCAAGTATTACGTAAGAAATCATTTTTTGTTTTTTAATATTATTCATAATCTTTTGCCTTAATTAACATTAGTATTTAATTCTTTTCTTAAGAAAACTAAGAATACCGAATTTAATTAAAAGAAAACAAAAAGCGAAATTTTCAATAGGCTATATTATGATTTTCCAACAGGCCAACATCGAAACGCTGGAATTAATGCAATATTGTTAATCTATTTTGTAATTGCAGAATCGATAAGATTTATAAGAACAGATTTATCCTTTTCAATTAAGGAAAGTATCATATTAACAACGCTTGTTTTATTAATACCTAAATCTTTTTCAAGTTTTTCTAAGAGTTTATAATTCTCCTTACTAAGCCTGAAACCAGTATGGACTTTTAGTTCTGTGCCACTATTTTTATTAGTTTGCATATGCTCGAATTTTAAAATTAAATAAGCCATACCCTGTATCCTTTTCAAACATGGCAATCCTATTAGTCTTATAAGATTTTGCAAAGAACAGTTTTTCTTCAACTTTAGTAACTAAGCAAAGTGATTTGTTTACATATACAAAATTTCCAGTTTTAACATTCCTAAGGTCTTTAGGAAACATGCCAAAAGTATGCTTAAGCAGATTGTACTCTTCATTAATTGCCTGCATTTTTTCAAGTTCCCCTCCTTTGTCAGGATGATACAAAAGTAACAATTTCCGGTATTTTGATTTTAGGTCATGTTTTTCCTTAATATCTGTAAAATATGTCATGCTATTTTTTATTTCAAATATACAACATTGTTTTACATTGTACAACTTTATTGTTGTTTTTTTTTCGAGAATTTTACTTCAACAAGGTTAAAAGTTAATTTTAAAAATCAGAATTATACCATTTACTATTAAATATGTAACGGCATTTGTTTACATCCCGAATTTCGGGGAACAATTCAAAACTTTAAATTAGATTTTAAATACGACATTTTGATGAAGAATTGGTATTAAAGATCTAAGGTTTTATAATTGGATTTAAATAAAAAAAATCCCGCTTATGCGGGAATGTCATTCTTATTTAGGATTTGATTTATAATTTTTTATTTTTTCACTTGGAGTGTTTTCTGATAATCGTTCAGTATTCTTGATAATACAGGAACATAGAATTGCCAAAAGAATTTGCTATTGCTATCGTAGTCAGATGTACTAAACACTGAAACAAGGTTATGATAACCCTCAAAATATGCAGTTTTACT
>DAOUTQ010000194.1 GCA_030668615.1 Bacteroidales bacterium
CAAAAAAATGTTTTTTTTTGTTTAAGCTTTCTGTGATATAATTAACAATTGATTGAACAAAAAATCCTGCTGAAAATAAGGCAGGATCAATTGTTTAGAATGATTCTTAATAATTAGTAATTATTCAGTATTTCTTTGAAATGTAGAGGGGACGATACTTTTAGGACATTTGAAGGTAAGTCAATATTATTCTCCTTAATTTGTAAACCTGTAACAAATATTTTCTGAAAAGGGAAACTTTCTGAAAGGTTATTTAAATAATTAGATACTTCATCCATATTAAGTGATGAAGTTAAAGAAGTAAATAAATAATCAGGATTAACCATTTTGCTTGTTTCTAAAACATCGTTAAAAGGCATTGAACTGCCTAAGTAATAAACTATTCGGCCCGATTTCTTAATCAAATAATTATAAAACAGCAAAGCTAATTCATGATATTCGCCTTCAGGTAAAAACATTACAAACTTCCTAACCGTTTGGCTTTCAGAAACCACAACATTATCAATAGCAACCATTAACTTTTGCCTAAAAAGGTTTGATACAAAGTGCTCATGAGCCGGATTAATTGAACCAGTTTGCCATAATAAACCAATTTTTTCAAAGAATGGGAAAATAACCTTGATAACGGTATTCTCAAATCCTTCGTTCATTATATAACGTGATAAAATCTGATCAAACTTATATTCATCCATTTCAACCATAGCAAAAATTAAATTTTCAATATTGCTTTCCGAACTAGTTGAATCCGAAGACACACTCATTACTTTATCTATCATTTCCTGACCAGATAATTTTGAAATTTCCGATATGCGAATTCCAACTCGATTTAAAAGTGCAATATTCAATAATCTTTTTAAATCACTATCGCTGTAATATCTTATATTGGTATCCGTTCTGGCTGGTTTAATTATACCATATCGTTTTTCCCAAATCCGTATAGTATGTGCTTTTATACCCGATAAATTCTCTAGTTCTTTGATTGAATAACTTGCCATAAGTTTTTGTTAAATAATTAAATACATTCTTAGAACAAGATTTGGAAAAAATAGTTCAATATTTTAGCAGATTTTTCTATATAAAAAGATAATAATAGTTAAAATTCAAACACCGCAGCAAGTTTGTATCAAAAATGAGACAATTTTATTGTATGTGTTGTTGTTTTCAGTTTTTAAATATGATCTTATTAAAAAATACAAGTTTTAGTTCAGTCAATCATATTGTAGTATTAAAAATATATTCGTTTGTAGTATTTCTGTTTTTAATACTTAAACTAAAACAATAATATATAACTTTGCGAAAAATAATTTCTAAAGTTTTGGGAAGAATTCTGGCAATAGATTATGGGAGGAAAAGAGTGGGACTGGCTGTTACAGACCCATTACAAATGATTGCTAATTCATTAACTACAGTTCATTCCAAAGATATATGGGATTTTTTAGAGAATTATTTTAAAAATGAAGATGTTGAATGTGTTGTGGTTGGTTATCCAAAACAAATGAACAATCAAGCATCAGAAGCTGTTAGGTTCATCAATCCATTTGTAAAGAAGCTAACAAAAACCTATCCTGATATGGAGGTTAAGCTGGTTGATGAACGATTTACATCAAAAATGGCTTTTCAAACAATGATTGATGCAGGTCTTAAAAAGAAGGCGAGACAAAACAAGGAATTAGTTGATACAATTAGTGCAACAATAATTTTACAATCGTATTTAGAACAAAGAACAAAATATTAAAATGATTTATCCAATAGTAATATATGGCTCACCGGTTTTAAGAAAAGTAGCAAAAGAAATTGATAAGGATTATCCTGAATTGGATAAATTTATTAAAGATATGTGGGATACTATGTATCAATCTGATGGTTTAGGCCTTGCGTCTCCTCAAGTTGGTAAGTCTGTTCGTCTATTTGTTATTGATGGTTCACCACTAGAAGAAGATGAACCTGCATTAAAAGATTTTAAAAAGGTTTTTATTAATGCTCAGATAGTTGAAAAAGCAGGCGATGACAATACAGTAAATGAAGGATGTTTAAGTATTCCTTTATTAAGAGAAGATGTAGTTCGCCCTTCAAAAATTAGAATGGAATATTATGATGAGAATTTTAATTTTCATGATGAATGGTTTGAAGGTATGGCTGCAAGAGTAATTCAACATGAGTATGATCATACAGAAGGAATATTATTTACAGATAAGGTAGCTCCTATTAAAAAACGGTTAATTAAAGGTAAATTGCTGGCAATAACAAAAGGAAAATTTAGTGTGGATTATAAGGTAAAACTACCTAAATAGAACATTCTTTAAAAAACTAATTGTAGCCTTTTAATAAATTTATTAAAAGGCTTTTTCTTTAGATAAATATTAAACTTTTCAATTTCATTCTGGTCTAAAAAAATGTGTTTTGAACGGAACTTTTAATTTACTGTTTAAAATTCATAAATTTGATTTAGAAGCTAATCTTAAAATTTACTAAATATTTAAAAAAATGAGAATCTTACAAAAAAACAATCGATTGAATGTGCAAACCTTGTTTGTACAGTTTTTTTTAATTGTATTTCTATTAGCATCAACTAATCTTTTTGCAAAGAAAGAGGAACCTAAAAAAGAAGAGGATCCTGTTAATTCGGAAATTTTAGGTGGCTTAAAATTTAGAAATATAGGACCTGCTTACGCATCAGGAAGAATTTCAGATTTTGCTGTTAATCCTGAGAATGCTTCTGAATTTTATGTTGCTGTTTCTTCAGGAAATATCTGGAAAACGTACAATAACGGAATTACTTTTGAACCGGTATTTGATAGTTATGGTTCGTATTCAATAGGATGTATTGCTATTGATCCAAATAATATAAATGTAGTTTGGACAGGTACAGGAGAGAATAATCATCAACGTGCATTAGGTTACGGTGATGGAGTTTACAAATCTGTTGATGGAGGCCAGTCATGGACAAATGTAGGATTAAAAGAATCGCGACATATTGGTATGATAGCTATAAATCCTCAAAATTCTGATATAGTTTACATTGCAGCAGAAGGATCAGCATGGGGACCTGGAGGCGAAAGAGGTTTGTATAAAACAATTGATGGTGGTGAAAACTGGACTAAAGTTTTAAATATTAGTGAAAATACAGGTGTAAATAATGTTTTACTGGATCCGAGAGATCCTGAAGTTATTTATGTAACTACAGAACAGCGTCGTCGTCATGTTCATACAAAAATTGGTGGTGGACCTGAGTCTGGTGTTCAGAAATCTACAGATGGTGGAAAAACTTGGAGAAAAATAGAAAAAGGACTACCAGGTGTGCATAAAGGAGGAATGGGAATTGCAATATCTCCTGTAAACCCCGATTATTTATATCTAATTATTGAAGCTGCTGATGATAAAGGTGGCTTTTATAGATCAATAAATAGAGGTGAATCGTGGAATAAAATGAGTGATCATGCTTCAAGTGGACAGTATTATAATGAATTATTCTGTGATCCTATTGATGTAAACAAAGTTTTTTCAGTTGAAACTTATTCTCATGTAACATATGATGGTGGTAAAACTTGGAAACGTTTAAGTTTAAATGAGCGTCATGTTGATGATCATGCACTTTGGATTGATCCTTTAAATACAGATCATTGGATAATTGGAGGAGATGGTGGTGTTTATATTACATATGATGATGGTAAAAATTATCGTCAGGTATCGAACTTACCTGTAACTCAGTTTTACAGAGTTGGAGTTGATAACGATTATCCTTTTTATAATGTTACCGGAGGTACTCAGGATAATAATAGTTGCGTGGGACCTTCTGTTACAATAAGTGCTGATGGTGTTACCAGTGATGACTGGAAAGTTACCATAGGTGGTGATGGTTTTTGGTCACAGATTGACCCTGAAAATCCTGATATTATTTATAATGAATACCAGTATGGTAATGTATACCGATATGATAAAAAAAGTGAAGAATCTATTTTTATTAAGCCTCAGCCTGCAAAAGGTGAATTAACTTATAAATGGAACTGGAACTCTCCATTAATTATTAGTCCACATAAAAATACTCGTTTATATATGGCGGCAGAGGTTGTATTTAAAAGCGACGATAGAGGAAATACATGGGAAGTTATAAGCGATGATTTAACAGCTAAAATTGATAGAAATACATGGCCTGTAATGGGTAAGTACTGGAGTGCTGATGCCGTTGTTAAAGATGTTTCAACATCTCAGTTTGGAATGGTTATTTCATTGGTAGAATCACCAGTAAAAGAAGGCTTGCTTTATGCAGGAACAGATGATGGAGTAATATCTGTAACCGAGGATGATGGAAAAACCTGGAGGAAAATTACAAGTTTTACTGGAATCCCTGCAAATACATATGTAAGTGATATTCATGCATCTCGATTCGATGAAAATATAGTTTATGCATCTTTCGATAACAGAAAAAGAGATGATTTTAAACCGTACATTTTAATGAGTTCTGATAAAGGCAGAACGTGGAAATCTATTAATATTGGTTTTGAAGAAAACGGAACAATTCACACTATTGAACAAGACCATATTAATAAAGATCTATTATTTGCCGGAACTGAATTTAGCGTGTATTATTCATTTAACGGAGGTCAGAAATGGATTGAATTGTCTAATGGTTTGCCTACCATTGCAGTAAGAGATATGGTAATCCAACAAAGAGAGAGTGATCTTGTTATTGCAACATTTGGTAGAGGATTTTATATTTTAACTGATTATTCGCCATTACGTGATGTTAATCCTTCTTTAGTTGAAAAAGAAGCTCATATGTTCCCAATAAAGGATGCATTAGTATATGTTCAGTCGGGTAAAAAATACGGACAGGGATCAACTTATTATACTTCACCTAATCCTGAATTTGGTGCAGCTTTTACATATTATATGAAAGAAGTTCCAAAAACAAATAAGAAAATTCGTAAAGAAAAAGAGAAAGAATTATTTGAAGCCGGAAAACAAATACCTCAACCAACGTGGAAAGAATTGGAAGATGAAGATAAAGAAATTGCACCGTATCTTATTTTCACAATTAAAGATGAAGATGGAACAATTGTTAAGAAAATGAACAAGAAGCCATCAAAAGGTTTAAATCGTGTTAACTGGAATTTAAAATACACAGGAGATTTCCCTACTAAATTATCTAAAGATAAATTTGATCCTTATAAAGATAGTCGGGGATTTTGGTTGGTTATGCCGGG
>DAOUTQ010000047.1 GCA_030668615.1 Bacteroidales bacterium
ATAGTAAGGTAGGATTCTTTCCATTTAGGTCTAATCCTTTTTTATGCACGATAAACATTGGAACTTTTATACCATCTTTGCCCTTGAAAAAAACTTGTTTTGTCTCATATTCAGAAGCATTAAAGTCTAATTTAGGTTCAAAATATACATCATTGGTATTATTTTCTGAATCATACTTATAGATAGTTGGGGCAATAGTAAAAGAACTAAAAGTATAAAATACGTCTTTGTCTTTTGTAGAACTTGATATTTTACCAACACTACCTAAAGTAGGTAATTCAATATCGTATAAATAAGCCCCTTTAACAGTATAAACTTCCATTTTTGTTTTTGCATCTTGCATATACGATGCAATAATTTTATCCCCTGCAAGTACACACTCTTTTAATACATCCTTTTTTTCTGGTAAAACATCAATCCAGCTACCTATATCAAGAGAATTTACATTAATACGAACAAGCTTGTATTTTGGTGCATGAAAATTTGTTAATACATAAAGATTATCACCTACCTGATCAAGAACTTTATAATCATAATTAAACCCAGTGGTTAATTTTGTAAATCCATCTTTTTTCTGAAGATTTTTTACATATAAATTATTCCCACTTGATGATTCACTTTCGTATATAAATAAATATTTTTCATCACCGGAAACCCCTACTGTATACATTCTTAAAGGAAAATCCTTATTCCCAAAAACAACCTCATCTTCCGTTGAAGGAGTTCCTAATTTATGATAATAAATTTCATGAAACTTATTCATTGCTGATAGCTCTTCACCTTCTTTGCTCTCAGGATATCTGCTATAAAAGAAACCATCTTTATACCAAGCTATTTCTGAAAATTTCACCCATTGAATTTTATCTTCAAGGTCTTGGCCTGTTTCAATATTACGTACATATATTTCATGCCAGTCAGAACCACCACTTGATACCTGATACGCTATATACTTTCCATCTTTTGATATTGCAAAATTAGCATCCATAGCAACAGTTCCGTCTTCAGATAATTTATTCGGATCGATTAATACTTTAGGCTCTGCTTCAGAAGATTCTTTATAATAAAGAACAGATTGGTTTTGCAAACCATCATTTTTAAAATAGAAAAATTTGTCACCTATCTTCTGTAGTGATTTCATTGTTTCAAAATTCCATAATTCCTGTAATCTGTTTTTAATTTTTTCTCTATATGGAATTTCAGCTAAATAATTAAAAGTAACCTCGTTTTGAGCTTTAACCCATACTTCTGTTTCTTCTGATCTATCATTTTCAAGCCATCGGTAAGGGTCTTCAATCTTAACTCCAAAATATTCATCAACCTGATCAACTTTCTTTGTATCAGGATATTTAATATTAATATCGCTACAAGACCAGAACCATATTGGAATTACTGTAAGAATGAGTAATTTTAATCGTTTCATAAATTTTTATTTAAAAAATTAAATAGATATCAATCCAGTAAATTTATAAAAGAAAAAAGTGTTTTCAAAATATATAATGACAGGCATTTTTAATAAAGGCTCATTAATTCGCCATCAAAAAACTATGAATTATAATTCCTGACCAACAGACCTTTAACTTTTAATTCTTAGCAATTCAAACATTATTAATATTGCTTAACGAAATTTATACGATAAATAAGAAATAAAGATTCATAAAAAAAGCAGAGTTTATAACTCTGCTTTCCCATTTATTTTTCTCTTCACTTTATTTTTTTTCTTCGCCACCTTCAGGTTTTGGTTTATCCTTTTTTTCAGGTCTTGGCAGTAATGCTTTTCTTGAAAGTTTTAGCTTTCCGTTCCTTTTATCCACTTCAATCACTTTCACCTCAACATCATCTCCTTCTTTAAGAACTTCTTCAACTTTCTCAAGTCTACGCCATTCTATTTCCGAGATATGAAGTAATCCTTCTTTTCCTGGTAGTATTTCTACAAATGCACCAAATGCAACAATAGATTTTACTTTTCCTTGATATACTTTATTAACTTCAGGAACTTCAGTTATTCCATTAACTCTTTGAAGAGCTGCATCAATTGCATCTTTATCTTCTGCAAAGATATCAACGATACCAGTTTCACCTTCTTGAGTAATTGTAATTGTAGCTCCAGTTTTTTCTTGAATATCTTGGATTACTTTTCCACCAGGTCCTATAACCGCACCAATCATTTCTTTAGGAATAGTGATTTGTACTATTCTTGGAGTATGTGGTTTCATTTCTGCACGTGGTTCAGATATAGTTTTCATCATTTCGCCTAAGATATGCATTCTTCCTTCTTTTGCTTGATCTAAAGCTTTATTCATAATTTCATATGATAAACCTTCAATTTTAATATCCATTTGGCAAGCAGTAATACCATCAACTGTTCCTGTTACTTTAAAGTCCATATCACCTAAATGATCTTCATCACCAAGAATATCAGACAATACAGCAAATTTATTTGAATCAGTTATTAATCCCATTGCGATACCTGAAACTGGTTTCTTCATTTTAATACCAGCGTCCATTAATGCAAGAGTACCTGCACAAACTGTAGCCATTGAAGATGAACCGTTAGATTCTAAAATATCAGAAACAACACGAATTGCATATGGATTTTCCTCTCCTTGAGGAATCATTCCTTTTAAAGCTCTATAAGCTAAGTTTCCATGACCTACTTCACGTCGACCTACGCCTCTGTATGGACGAGCATCTCCAGTTGAGAAAGGCAAGAAATTATAATGTAATACAAATTTCTCTTTTCCCTGTATTAAAACTTGATCGATAACTTTTTCGTCAAGTTTAGTACCTAAAGTTACTGTAGTTAAAGATTGTGTTTCACCACGAGTAAATATTGCTGAACCATGTGCAGCAGGTAAATAATCAACTTCACTCCAGATTGGACGAATTTGATCTGTTTTACGACCATCTAATCGCATTCCTTCATCTAAAATTAGATTACGAACTGCTTTTTTCTCTACCTCATCATGAAAATATTTAGCTACTAGCTTAACATTAACTTCTTCCTCTTCATTCTCAGCTTGTAATTTTTCAACATATGCTGCTTCTGCTGCCTTAAAAGCTTCAGATCTTTCGTGCTTAGATTTTTGTGATTTAGCTATTTCGTATACTTGATCGTATAAATCAGTTTGAATTCGTTTCCTTAATTCCTCATCGTTTGTTTCGTGACAATATTCACGTTTTACAATTTTAAGTTCTTCGGCTAATTCTGTTTGAGCTATACATTGCAATTTAATTGCTTCGTGAGCAACTTTAATCGCTTCTAACATTTCTTGCTCAGAAACCTCATCCATTTCACCCTCAACCATCATTACATTTTCGAGAGTTGCTGCAACCATTATATCAATATCTGCACTTTCCAATTGTGTAAAAGTAGGATTAATCACAAATTCTCCTTCAACTCTTGCAACACGAGCTTCTGAAATTGGTCCATGAAAAGGAATATCTGAAACACTTAATGCTGCTGAAGCTGCTAAACCAGCTAAAGCATCAGGCATAATATCTGAATCTGCTGAAATTAACTGAACATTAACAAATGTTTCAGCATGAAAATCATCTGGGAATAATGGACGTAAAGCTCTATCAACTAAACGTGACACTAATATTTCATAATCATTTGGTCTTGCTTCTCTCTTTAAAAATCCTCCTGGATAACGTCCAAGTGATGCATATTTCTCTTTGTACTCAACCGACAAGGGCATAAAATCAACGTCTTCTCTTGCTTCCTTAGCTGACACAACTGTAGCTAATAGCATGGTACGCCCCATTTTTACAACAACGGATCCATCAGCTTGTTTTGCCAACTTACCAGTTTCAATTGTTATTGATCTTCCCTCGCCAAGATCAATTGTCTTTTGAATTAAATTATACATATCTTCTTCTTTAGTTTATAATAATCTTCTAATATAATATTAAAAAAGGCAATCATTAAATTGCCTTTTCTTTATTTATTTACGTATGTTCAGTTCTTTAATTAAAACTCGATACTTTTCAATATCGTTGTGTTTCAGATAATCAAGTAATCTTCTTCTTTTACCAACCAATCTTAAAAGAGCTCTCTGAGTACCATAATCTTTACGATTTGTTTTTAAATGCCCTGTTAAGTGGCTAATACGATGTGTAAAAAGGGCAATTTGTCCTTCTGTCGATCCAGTATTACTCTCAGACTTCCCAAACTCCTTAAAAATTTCTTGCTTTTTCTCTGCTGTTAAATAGCTCATACTATACGATTTATTTAATTATTCTACTATATACACTTTAAGACGTGCAAAAGTATTTATTTTTTTTTACATAACAAGATATTTAAGTAAAAAAATTACGATAATTTGATTTAGCAAGCTCTTACATAGAACGCCTAATTCTATACCTAAGTACAATTATTCAATAAATTGAAAAGCTTTTATTTATTACTAAAAAGCACTTTTTTCAAATTCTTAAGACTCATAAGAAAATTTAAACTAAGTAAATAGATAAAAAGTAAACGAAAAGATAAATGAAATTGGTCCATAAAAACAAAACACGACTATAATACTGTTTTTAAGAGTAATTTTAACGTATCCTTTAATTAAATAAACCAATAAACCCCAATATAGAATATTAAATAAATTTATTGAACATAGTAACTCATAGCTGAAATTAGATGCGTTTTCATGATTTATTAAATTTATTAATGATAATGGATTGAAATTTTCAACATTACTCATGGTATAATCCGATTTAATAAACGTAAACCAAATTAGTTCCAAAAAATCAGGTATAAGTAATATCATTTGAGCTAATAACACAATATAAAGAATATTCCAAAAGTGGACTTCTATTTTAATAACAAGCTTTATTGCTTGATAAATTAAAAAACTAATTACTACAAGTTTTATAAATTCATATATTGGAGATATAAAGTAAATAACCTTCCATACTCGTCTAAACAAATTCACACTATTCATATTCCCCCCGGTAAAATACTGAGGATCAGTTATAATAATATCATGTATATAATACAACAATAATGCATTAATTAATGCATAAAATATAAAATATTTAAAAATCTCTTTTCTATCTGTAATTATCTTTATATTATTTCCCATTATTAATAAATTGTTCTTCAAGTGTTTTTTCTTTTTCAATATCGGTTTTAACCTGCTTATATAATGGATTTAACTGTATAATATTGTAATTATCCCAAAACGCTTTGTTATACTTATAATCTTGCTTATACAACTCAACATCCTTTGGACTCGAAAATTTTTCCTTAACTTTTTCGTATTCTGATCGTTTCGTTATTATATTATTTATAAGTAATGTCGCTTTTGTGTATTGTTTCCCTTTACCTGTATTCTTATCCGCAAACTTTGCTATAACCAAGCTCATATAATCAAATAAATAGGGATAATATTTTCCTTTAAATTCTTTATAATATACTGAATGCGACACAAAACAATTATCTTCGAAATTAACAGTTTTGAGTTTTTCAAAATTTTTTACAAACTGAAATTTGAATGTATACTTTATTACAGCATAATTATCTTCTCTCACAGAAATCCTATGATTTTCAATAGCATTAAAACTACCACCCAATTCTCCATAAAATTTCTTATCAAAGAATCTGATTTCAAAAATTCTTACAGAATCAATCATTGTTACATTTTCAAGAACAAAATCATAATTTTTAATAAAATCATTCGTAAAAATATGTTTTGTTGTATACGATTTATCATGATGCTTAATAATATCCGTTGCTAACACACTATACATTTGGTTTCGCTCCCCATTTATTTTGTTAAAAAGCTTAGATTTCCAATTATATTCAATGTAATTGTTACTTTTTCTTAGTTCATTTATTCTTACAAAATTTCCTATTTCGCTATTAATTCCCGGTTTTTGAATATCAATGGCAGCTTCAATTAATCGAGTGTAAGATTTGTCCTTTAGTACCAGTTCTCGGTAAAATACATTTAACAGACACTTCCGTTTTGGGTAATTCTTTTTTATGTTTTTAGTTACATTCCTAATTATTTCTTTCAATTGCTCTTCGGGGAATACAATTACATTCTGCAGTTCATAAATTTGTTCCTTAAGAAATATAACCATACTGTCAATTTGGGGAATTTCATTAACGGCACATTCATACGATTTATATCCAATAGCAGATACGATTAATGTATCATTATTGTTTTCAACAGGAACATGAAAACTAAACTCACCTGCTTCATTAGTAGATACACCAATAGGGTAACCCTTTATTGCAACATTAGCATACAACAAAGGGGTATCTGTTGAATCATTTAATACTCGTCCATTAATAGTAATATTTTGTGAAAAGCTATTTTGAAACAGAAGTAATAATATATAAAACAATCCTTTCTTCATTCTTATATTATAATTTTAAATAAAGTGTCCAAAAAAGTCATTCATTGCCATCCTCAACTTGATTGATGATCACATAATAATTTGTTTTACTGTCAAATAAGAGATTCCCTTTCCTGCCTGTCGGCAGACAGGTTCAAGTGAATAACAGCTTTGGAACTTTTGGGACACTTTATTAGTTACTAATATTATTCAGCATAAGCCGACATACAATGTGTTACATAAAGAGCATAAACATCATTTATGTTCCCCTGATATCCTGTACTATCTATAACCCATGCGCCCAAAGTTTCACAGTAACCTCCGCCTTGTAATTTTTCCATTTGATTCATTTCTAATTTTTTCATCATAATAAAATTTAAATTAATACTAAAAGTATATCATATCAAAGTTTAAAATAACTTTTCGTGTATTAAAGCAAATCATTAATAGATTTGTGAAACTGGTATGTTTTACAAATGAACTATGTGTTTTTACGAATGAGTGCAAAATTTCTCTCGCAATAATTTCATTTGTGCAGGACTTACACAAAGTTTTGCTTTATTTGATAAAACTAATTCCGGTTTTTGACCGGTTAAAAGCTCGTAGCAATGATCGAGATTAACTAAATAAGTTCTATTTATCCTGAAAAAATTATAAATTCCCAATAATTATACAAATTCTTTAAGCAATTTTGATACAATTAACTCTGCATTATTTAAATAAACTTTTGTGTAAGCTCCTTCTGCTTTACAATAAAGAATTTCATCAATAAAAAGTTTTATATACCTTCCTTCCTGTTTAATTACAATATACTTCCTCATAAGGTTAATAATTATGGTTAATTAAAATATAAGATCCCCTTATATATTAATTCCTAAAAAATAAAAAGGTGACCCCTCGCAAGAGGTGTTTTATAACATATTTCTAAGATTTGCTCTTAACAAATTATCTGAAGTGATTTTTATTCAAGTTTTATATTAAACTATTAATGCTAAAGATTTTCTGTTGTTTTATAGCGTGATTTTGTTTTCCCTTCGAAAAATATCGCAGTCTATACCTTTATAAATCAAGAAGCTGTCCAAAAAGTCATTTTTTGTCATCTCCAACTTGATTGGAGATCTCATTATAAATTGTATCACTGGCAAATATAAGATTCCCTTTTTCAAGGGAATGACATTTATGTGACTTTTTGGACAGCTTCTATATACTATATAATAAACTATTAAAAATCTAACCACCCAAAAGCACTTTTTTCAGGCTTTTAATTTGATCAGGGTTTCCTAAAACGAATATTTGGTCATTAGATGTAATGTGCACTTTTGGCGAAGGATTAACAATATAATTATTATCTGCAGTTTTTATTCCAATTATATTTGCTCCAGTTGTACTTCTAATGGACCATTCTCCTATCGTTTTTTCTGTAAGCTGCGGAGACATTTCTTTACACGATATTTCTTCAATATATTCTTCCTCACCCTCACGAATCATTACAAACTCAACAAAATCAACAATATCAGGTTGTGCAACCAATTTTGCCATTCTTTGTCCTCCAATCTTGTCAGGCATAATTACGTTTGTTGCTCCCGCACTTCTCAACTTGCGATCTGAATTGAAATTCGACGCCCTACTAATAATTGTAATTTTAGGATTCATTGTTTTTGCTGTTAAAACCACAAATAAATTATCAGCATCATTGGGTAGCGCAGTAATTAATGCTCTAGCTTTTTCAATTCTTGCATCCATCAAGGTTTCATCCTGAGTTGCATCGCCATGAATATAGAGCAAATTAGCGTCTTCACGAATTTTTTCAATAATGGGTTCTTTTTGATCAATTACAACAACCTTAAACTTATGCCTTCGCAGTTCTTCAATTGCCTGCTTGCCATTGCGACCATAACCAACAACGATTACATGGTTATTCAATTTTTCGATTTTTGTTTTCACTTTATTATCTTTTATATAATTTCTTAAAACGCCATCAACAATATATCTGGCAAGCGTTGTAACAGCATATGCAAAAATACCGAAGCTAATTACAATTAAAAATGCTGTAAAAAACTGACCAAGTTCAGAAAGTGGGTGTACTTCTCTAAATCCAACAGTTGAGATAGTAATAATTGTCATGAAGAAAGCTTCAGAAAAAGTAAATCCTTCGATCAGAATAAAACCTATAATTCCCGATATCACTATCATCATTAGCAATCCGAAAGAGACATAAATGGATTTGAAATTTTCTTTACCTAAACCTTTGGTTCTCATTTATTTTTTCTGATTAAGTAATTTCCAATTTGGCAATTTAAGCATTTTTTATGATTACAATATTTATTTTTGAGTTGAATCAAAGCCTGTGAATAAAATGCGTTTTCTGATTCAATTCCTAATTCATCCCATTTAGTAATAATTGCATTTTTTTCAGACTTCATCTTTTCTAATAATTCAATTGCTTTTGTTTTAAGCTCAGGCTGCCCTTTTGAATCACCATAAATAAACAAAAACGGAATTATTGTATTTATTAATATAATATCTACAGCTGACTTACCTATGGATTTTCTTTTTTTAACCGACTCTTTATTAAACACATAATGACTCTCCCAATAATCAAAAGGATTTACAATAAATAGATCATAAAGATTCTGGATTGTTTTAGCTTCTAATATTTTAGAGAACAAAGAAGTTGAACTATATATCAGTTTGCTAAACTGTGCAATCCTAATTGTAGGAAAATTTCCGGGTCTCGACCTAAGAAACTTCCACAAATGATTTTCAATGGGTTTTAGTTTAAATTTCTTTTGTAAGTATGTGTATTCCTTTTTAAGATTTTTGAAATATTCATCTCCAGATTTATCTTCAAGAAAACCTGCTTGACCAAAAAGCAATGCTTCAATTTGAAATAAATCATCTTTATGTTTAGCCAGATATGTTAATGGTAAAGATTTTGCCAGAAGCTCAAAAGGTATTGAATTTAGTTTAAATCCAAAATTAGATGCTAATTGAATATAAAAGGCATTTTCCCAACTGTTTTTAGTTTGCTCTAATAATTTATGAATTCTTTCAGACTTTTCTTCTAACCTTTCAATAGCTAACTTCTCTAACCAATTATGAATAGTAAACGAATCAACTTGTTTAATATCATTTTGACAAGAGATCCAGGATTCGTTCTTAATAAGAGATTCGTAGTTATTTAAAAGTCCATTATTAAACTCTATTACTAAAGCTGGGATTAATTGTCCATTGGATCTAAAAACATCCTTATCGTTATTAAAAACCACCTGAAGAATTACATTGTCGTAAGCTTTGTCTGTTTGATGGTTATGTTTATACCAATCGGATGAATTAATATGGATCTCAACATTCCCTGCCCATATTGTATCGTTTATTTTAATTCTGGCATTAAAAAAATCAGGACCAGCATCAGAATTAAGGTTACCTTGATTTATTATTTCAAGTTTTTCCTGATTTTGGGTTTTTAGATCTTGATTTTTGAAAAGTTTATATTTCCAGATGTAGTGTAAAAATTCTTCTCTCATAATTCAATATTACAAATACGCATTGTATTCATAAAATTAACAAATAAGTCTGATTGAAGAAGAATATACTAAGAATTTTAAATTATACCCTTTGCCTGAAGCAAGTCCGCCATCTCAGATTGTAAAGAATGTGCTTCTTTTCTGGCAATACGATCAAAGTCCCCAGAACTATCTGCATAAATAATAGATCGGGCAGAATTTACTAGTAAACCACAGTAATCATTCAATCCATTTTCAGCTACTTCTTTAAGGCTTCCTCCTTGAGCTCCAACCCCAGGAATTAATAAAAAATTATCAGGAACCTGATTTCTGATTTCTTTAAGATGTTCGGCCTGAGTTGCACCAACAACATACATTAGGTTATCCTTATTTCCCCATTCCTTGGATTTCTCAAGAACTGTCTCAAACAGGTTCTTTTCAGTATCTTTTATATTAAGCAATTGAAAATCTTTAGCAGATTCATTTGAAGTTAAAGCTAATAATATTACCCATTTATTTTTGAATTCCAAAAATGGAGCAACTGAATCCTTACCCATATATGGAGCCACAGTAATAGCATCACAACTTAATTGCTCATAAAAAGCACGTGCATACATTTTTGATGTATTTCCAATATCACCCCGCTTAGCATCAGCAATTACAAAAGCATCTTCATAAACCAGATTTAAATAATTAATAGTTTTTTCTAAACTTTTCCATCCGGAAACTCCATTAGCTTCGTAAAATGCTATATTAGGCTTGTATGCAACAGCATACTGGATTGTAGCATCAATTATTCTTTTATTAAATTCAAAAATAGGATCATCCTCCATCAATAAAAAACTTGGAATTTTAGTAATATCGGTATCCAATCCTACGCAGAGGAAGCTTTTCTTTCTCTTAATTTGCTCAAATAATTGATTGTAATCCATAAGAATTCAAATTTCAAATACCAAATTACAAATAAATATCAAATTCCAATATTTAAATATCTTTATTCAACACCTGCTTCTTTTAGTCTTTCAGCATTCTCAGCCATTTGCAACTGATCAATAATCTCCTGAATATCACCACCAATAATTGCAGGCAAATTATACATTGTCAGGTTAATACGATGATCTGTCACACGACCTTGTGGATAATTATATGTTCTAATTTTCGCTGAACGATCACCAGTTGAAACCATGGTTTTTCGTTTCGACGAAATTTCATCCATATACTTTTGATACTCTAAATTATATAAACGCGTTTTTAATTCTTTCATTGCCTTATCAAGGTTCTTCATCTTAGATTTTTGATCCTGACAAGTAACAACAATACCCGATGGAATATGTGTTAAACGAATAGCCGAATACGTCGTATTTACCGACTGTCCTCCAGGTCCTGAAGAACAATATTCATCTCTTTTAATATCCTCGGTTTTAAGCTCAACATCAAATTCTTCTGCTTCCGGTAATACGGCAACAGTTGCAGCAGATGTATGAACTCTACCTTGTGTTTCTGTTTGAGGAACACGTTGAACTCGATGCACTCCAGATTCGTATTTTAATATTCCATAAACACCTGCTCCGGTAACTTTCATAACTATTTCCTTGAAACCCCCAACTGTACCTTCACTCGTATTTGTCACTTCTAATTTCCACTTTTTACTTTCACAGTAATGTGTATACATTCTATATATATCACCTGCAAAAATACTTGCTTCATCACCACCAGTTCCTGCACGAATTTCAAGAATAGCATTTTTATCATCCTCTGGATCTTTCGGAAGAAGAAGTACTTTTATTTCTTCTTCTAAAGGGTTCAATTTTGCTTCCAGCTCTTCCAACTCCATTTTAGCCATCTCTTTCATTTCCTCATCTTTCTCTGTAGCTAAAATATCTTTTGCAGATGTTATATTACTTATTATATTTTTATATTCATTATATGCTTCAACAAGAGGTTCAAGGTCTTTGTATTCCTTATTTAATTTAATATACCTCTTCATATCATTAATAACATCAGGATCTGTTATTAACTGTCCAACCTCTTCGAACCTTAGTTTTACACCTTCAAGTTTATCTAATATCATTTATTATTTCCTCCTAATTAAAATCGCTGCAAAATTAACAATTAAATTGATAGATTAAGAATAGTAAAATTCTCCGAACTCACTTTTAATAGTAAGCTTGTTTTTATCTGCTTTTTCGCATCGACCAACAATTTTGGCTTCAATATTAAAGCTTTTTGAAATATTAATTATTTCATCTGCGAATTGCGGTGAAACATATATTTCCATTCTGTGCCCCATATTGAAAACCTTATACATTTCCTCCCATGATGTTCCTGATTCTTTCTGAATTATTCTGAACAATTCGGGTAAGTCAAACATATTATCTTTTATAACATGTAAATTATCCACAAAGTTCATTACTTTAGTTTGTGCTCCTCCAGAGCAATGTACTAAACCATGAATTTCTGATCTTAATTTTTTAAATAGTTCAATCATTACTGGTGCATACGTGCGTGTTGGCGACAACACCATTTTGCCAGCATCAATTTTTAGCTTCTCAATACTATCTGTTAACTTATAACTTCCGGAATAAACTACTTCCGAAGGAACTGTTGGATCAAAGCTTTCAGGATATTTCTCAGCCAAATATTTATTAAAAACATCATGTCGTGCTGATGTTAATCCATTACTTCCCATTCCGCCATTATACTCTTTTTCATACGTGGCCTGACCTGAAGATGATAATCCGATAATAACATCACCTTCTTTTATATTACTGTTATCAATAACCTCAGAACGTTTCATTCTGGCAGTTACTGTTGAGTCTACAATAATTGTACGCACCAAGTCACCAACATCTGCTGTTTCACCTCCGGTTGAATATATCGAAACTCCCAATTCTCTATATTCCGCTAAAAGCTCCTCTGTACCATTAATGATAGCAGCAATAACTTCACCTGGAATAAGATTTTTATTTCTACCAATTGTAGATGACAGCAAAATATTATCCGTTGCTCCAACACACAACAAGTCATCAAGATTCATAACAATTGCATCCTGAGCTATTCCTTTCCAAACCGATAAATCACCCGTTTCTTTCCAATATAAATATGCAAGTGAGGATTTTGTTCCTGCTCCATCGGCATGCATTATGTTGCAATATTTATCATCTCCACCAATAATATCAGGAATTATTTTACAAAAAGCTTTTGGAAAAATCCCTTTATCAATATTCTTTATTGCATTATGAACATCTTCTTTTGATGCCGACACTCCTCTTAATTTATACCTTGAATCTTGGGACATATTTTTAGAATATTTTGAACTGCAAAATTAACAATTTGTATTGTTTTAAAATAGCATTTATATATACAAAAAAAGAATTCCCGTTTCTTCGGGAATTCTATAATAATATTTGAACAAAACTAATTCTGTGGCTTAAAATCAGTTGAAATTACTTGGAATTCAGTACGCCTATTTATCTGATGAGACACTTCTCGTTGTTCTTCAGATTCCAGCTTCTCAATAAATTCAGGCTTTAACTCCATTCCCTCTGACAAGAAAGAATGTTGATCTGCTAATTTTCTGCCAACTACTTTTGGCATTGTGGCTGCATATCCTACTGCTTTAAGTCGTGCAGGCTGGATACCTTTTTCAATTAAATAATTAACTACAGACTGTGCTCTTTTTTGCGATAATTCAACATTTGATAATGCACTACCTCTTGCATCAGTATGTGAACGTAATTCAATAACTACATTTGGATTATCATTTAATGTTTCAACAAGTTTATCCAATGCAACCATTGACTCAGGACGAAGATCCCATTTTGCAAAATCGTAGAAAATATTTGGCAGTTCAATTGGTTCAGCAATTGACGACAATCTTATTTCAGCAGAGAAAGTCTGACTTTCGGTCACACCCTTTGTTGTTTCCTTTTCCTTACCCGTTAAGAATCCTTTTTTAGATGCAACAAAAACATAGTCGGTGCCAGGACGTAACATGAATTTAAATGCACCTTCATCATCTGTTTCGTTTGTAAGTGTCATACCATCGCTACCAACTAATTTAATTGTAGCACTGGCCAAAGGAGAATCCGTTTTGTCGTTTATAACAATACCTTCAACATCAAATTTCAATGGAGGAAGCACGAATGAAAAAATTTCATCATCGCCATCGCGTGCAGAACTAAAATAACCTCTTTCCAGATTTTTCTCAATTATAATTCCAAAATCATCTTTGGTTGAATTAACTGGATATCTCATGTTTTCTACTTTCCATGATCCATTTTCCGAGGATGCACGAAATATATCAAGTCCACCCATACCAGGATGGTAATCTGATGAGAAATAGATAGTTCCATCATCATGAACGAAAGGAAACATTTCATTTCCCGGAGTATTAATTGCAGCTCCTAAGTTCTCAGGAACGCCCCATTCTCCAGTAGAAGATGTACGCGTAACTTTCCAAATATCTTTCCCCCCCAATCCGCCTTTCATATCAGAAACAAAATACAATTCAAGTTCATTGTCTGACAATGATGGATGAGCTACTACAATACTATCATCTAACATTAAAACAGGCTCAGCTTTTCCCCATTCATCATTTCTTCTTTCAGAAGTAAATACCATACATCCAATGGCATCTTTTTTATGTCTTTCACAACGCGTAAAAAACATTTTATTAAAATCTTTACTTAACGAAACTGCTCCTTCTTCAAATTCTGTATTAATATTTTCTCCCAAAGGAACCGGCGTACTCCAATTACCTTTTTTATCTTTTTTCGATGTAAAAATATCCGAGAAGTTTAGGCCTGTACTACCATGCATATCATCTCCTGTTGCTCCATCTCTTGAAGAAGTAAAATAAACTTCATCGTACTCTGCTTTTGCAAACGCAGGACTATATTCACTTTCGCGCGAGTTAAAAAATTTCATATTAGCTACCTTATAACCACTTGGACTTTCAATCCATTTTGCAGCATTCTCGCATGATTTTATTCCATTTTCACCACGAGCATCTTCTGGTACTAATTTTTTATATTCCCTGTAATTCTCTGCCGCATCCTCGAATTTCTCATTCATTTTAAGTGCGTCGGCATAATACAAATATGTCAAGGGATTATTGTACTTTTTCTGAATTGATTTTTTATACCACATTTCAGCTTTACGTGGCTGATTTGTTTTCCTGTAACATTCAGCTACCTGAAAAGTAATATCACTTTTTATATCATTATCCGTTACTCTACTATACGCGTTACGAAGCAAATCAATTGCCTGATAATATTGCCCGTTTTTATAATACTCATTTGCTTTAGTATAAACACTTAATTGCGCTACAGAAACATTCTGCATAAAGAAAATAAAAATGCTAAAAAGAAATACAATTCTGATTTTCATATCTGTAAAGATTACATTAGTTGTAAAATGTAAAAGTAAGATTTTTTAAATAAAATAAAAAGGTGCTCAACACTGAGTTATCACCATCTTATTAATACGTTTTTTATCAGAGATTATTATATAACTGCTCTTTCATATCAATATGTATAAAGAAAATAATATCGTTAATTCCACTCCCTTGCATTGCCCCTCAAGGGGGAAGTAAGTTTTTTATCGGGTAAATAGCATTTCTCGGTATTTTGGCAAAGGCCATATTTCATCATCCACTATCAACTCTAATTTATCAACATGATATCTTATTTTTTCGAAATAAGGAACTACTTTAGTTGAATATACCTCAGATTTTTTTCTAATATTATCGATTCTATTAGCCTGCTTTCGAGCTTCAATCATTTCATCTACAGCCTGTTTAACAATAGCAGTTCTTTCTGAAATCTCTACTATTGTATCCAATTCATGCTTTGACATTTTCTCATATTGATCTTTAGGAAACAATTCTTTGAGCCCTTTCACATTTTCAATCAGTGTATTTTGATATTTAATAAGCGTAGGAATAATATGATTTCGAATTAAATCACCTAACACTCGGGCTTCGATCTGAAGCCTTTTTGTAAATATTTCTAATCGAATATCATAACGCGCCTCAAGCTCTCTCTCGGTAAAAATCTGAGATTTTTCAAAAACATCTTTGGTTTCCTTAGAGATAAAAGCTTTTAAAGCCTCAGGAACATCAGCGATATTAGATAAACCACGCTTAGCAGCCTCAGCAATCCATTCTTCGCCATATCCATTTCCTTCAAATCTGATTTTTTTCGATGCAATAATATATTTCTTTAAAACCTGGAAAATTGCTTCGTCTTTTTTAACATCTTTTTCAATTATAGCATCAACCTCTTTTTTAAATTGAATTAACTGGTTTGCAACAACTGTATTTAAAGTGATCATTGGCGATGCAACATTTGCCGATGATCCAACAGCGCGAAACTCAAAACGATTACCAGTAAAAGCAAAAGGTGATGTTCTATTTCGATCTGTATTATCTAATAAAATTTCAGGGATCTTTCCAATATCCAATTTTAGCTCTGTTTTTTCATCAGGAGTCATTTTTTTATTTGTAACTCTTTTTTCAAGCTGATCTAACATATTCGTTAGTTGCGATCCAATAAATACAGACATTATTGCAGGTGGTGCTTCGTGAGCTCCAAGCCTATGTTCGTTTCCTGCAACAGCCACACTCGCTCTTAGTATGTCAGCATGGTCGTGAACTGCTTTTATTGTATTAATTAAGAAAGTTAAAAAACGCATATTGCTACGTGGCGTTTTTCCAGGCGACAATAAATTCTTACCCGTATTTGTTAACATCGACCAGTTATTATGCTTTCCTGAACCATTAATTCCTTTAAATGGCTTTTCGTGAAACAAAACCCGGAAATTATGTCTACGTGCCACTTTATCCATTAAGGTCATTAATATCTGATTATGATCAACAGCCAGATTTGCCTCTTCAAATATTGGAGCACACTCAAATTGATTAGGAGCAACTTCGTTATGACGTGTTTTTACAGGGATTCCCAATTTATAAGCTTCCACTTCAAAATCGACCATATAATTCTTAACTCGATCGGAAATAGAACCAAAATAGTGATCGCTTAACTGCTGATCTTTTGCAGAAGCATGACCAATTAAAGTTCTTCCTGTTAAATGCAAATCCGGACGCGCATTATACAATGCGTTATCTATTAAAAAATACTCCTGCTCCCATCCTAAAGTTACATTTACCTTTTCAACATCTTTATCGAAATACTGACATACATCTCCTGCAGCTTTATCAATAAAATTTAATGCTTTAATTAAGGGAGTTTTATAATCTAAAGCTTCGCCTGTATATGCAACAAAAATTGTTGGGATACATAATGTATTTCCATAAACAAAAGCTGGCGATGACGGATCCCACGCGGTATAACCACGCGCTTCGAATGTGTTTCTTATTCCTCCATGCGGAAAACTTGAAGCATCGGGTTCTTGCTGAACTAACATCTCGCCTTGGAAGCTTTCTATTACACCGCCACCTTCTGCCGGCTCAAAAAAAGCATCGTGTTTTTCGGCCGTGGAGCCTGTTAATGGATGAAACCAGTGTGTATAATGAGTAGCTCCACGTTCAACAGCCCAAGCTTTCATTCCTATTGCTACCTGATTGGCAATTTTTCGATCAATTCTTGTTCCTTGATTTATTGAATCGATAACATTTTGATAAGCCTCCCGTGATAAGTACTCTTGCATTTCCAGCTTATCAAATACATTCTCACCAAAATACTTTGAAGTTTTTGTTGATGGAAGAACAACATCAATTGGTTGACGGTTTAAAACTTCCTCAATTGCCTTAAATCGAATTGTAGCCATATTTAATACAAGATTATTGATTGATATTATAAATTACAGCTCAAATATACATTATTTTTCTACATACCCCTATTTTTTTACTGCACTAATTAATTATTTGTGCTATTTTTAAATTATACCCCCTTATTTTATCTTATCTAATTTATTTTTTCTATTTTTTATTAAAAATAACATAAAAAAAGTCCGACTCAAAAGAATCGGACTTTAATATAATCACTCTAAAATAGAATATTTAATTATCTACTACATAAATTTAAAGTTACTCGCTCCCACAATCATCCGCACATATCCGCTCGTGAACCTTCATCTTTGCAAATTTACATACAGTTTCATTGGTAAATATTTCATCTTTCAACAAATTTCACCTTCTAAGATGAAGGTTTCATTATCTCAGCAAAATATTTATAGAAATAAGGAATTGTATTTATTCCATTATAGAATTGCTCCAAAGGATAATTTTCGTTAGGTGAGTGAATTGCATCAGACTCTAAACCAAATCCCATTAATACAGATTTTATTCCTAATATCTTTTCAAACTCTGAAATAATTGGAATACTACCTCCACTACGAACAGGAACAGGCTTTCTGTTATAAATTTCTTCGTACGCTTTTTCAGCGGCTTCATAAGCTGGCAAATCAATTGGACAAACATACGCCTGACCACCATGTAAGAATTCTACATTTACTTTTACATAATTAGGTGCAATTTTCTCGAAATGCTCTTTGAACATCTTCGCAATTTTCTCATTGTTTTGATTTGGTACTAAACGAGAAGAAATTTTAGCAAAAGCTTTTGAAGGAAGAACTGTTTTAGCTCCTTCGCCAGTATATCCACCCCAAATCCCACAAATATCAAATGATGGACGAATACCAGTACGTTCGTTTGTTGAAAACCCTTTTTCTCCGTAAAGCGCTTTTACATCAATTGCTTTTTTATACTCATCTTCTGAATATGGAGCCTCAGCCATTTTTGCTCTTTCAGCATCAGATATTTCCAATACATCATCGTAGAATCCCGGCATAGTTACATGACCATTCTCATCAACCATATCGGTAATCATTTTTGCCAAAACATTAATTGGGTTAGCAACAGCACCACCAAATAAACCTGAATGAAGATCCTTGTTTGGACCAGTAACTTCAACTTCCCAATAAGACAGTCCACGAAGACCTGTAGTAATTGCAGGCACATCCGGAGCAATCATTCCTGTATCAGAAACTAAAATAATATCCGCTTTTACAAGATCTTTATTTTGCTTACACCATTTAGGAAGATTTGGCGAACCAATTTCTTCTTCACCTTCAATCATAAACTTAACATTACAAGGTAAAGAATCTGTTTTTACCATAGCCTCAAAAGCTTTGATATGCATAAAACCCTGTCCTTTATCATCGTCTGCGCCACGTGCCCAAATCTTACCATCTTTTACTACCGGCTCGAATGGTTTTGTATTCCACAATTCGATTGGGTCAACCGGCATTACATCGTAATGAGCATAAACAAGAACTGTTGGTTTAGCTGGATCAATCATTTTTTCTGCATATACAACAGGATTCCCATCAGATGGCATCACCTGGGCTTTATCACAACCAGCAGCTAATAATGCAGCTTTTAAAGCCTCAGCAGTTTTAACCATGTCTGGCTTATGATCTTGAATTGAACTAATTGAAGGAATTCTGATCAACTCAAATAATTCTTCTAAGAAACGATCTTTATTCGATTCGATGTACTGTTTTACCTTTTCCATTTTATATTTATTTTATTATTGATTAATCTTTTTTAAACGAGGGTCTAAATTAATACTTTTTCAGGTTTATTCACAATCTTCTGATTTCTCAGAATGCTCCATTTCTTTTTTGTAAGCCTCAACTGTTTCCAACAGCTCATTGTACCACTCTCTACCATACTTTCTAACCAAGGCATCTTCTAAAAACACATATGCTTTTACTTTTTTCTTGCAGCCATATTTTCTTGCAGGATCGCAAACATTCCAGAAATGATAATTCAGCGCATCCATATCATCGCCCAGTTTTTTTATTCTTATTGGATATAAATGACAAGAAACTGGTTTGCGAAATGGAATCTTACCTCTTAAAAATTCCTTTTCAATTCCGCATTTTGCTATCCCATGTTCAAATATAGTGTAAACACATTCCTTACCTTTTAATAAAGGCGTTACTATTTCTCCATCTCTTTTGTCAACAACAGAAAATCCTGTTTTTTCAATTTCTTTGACAGATTCTTCCCTTAAGTGTTTCTTAAACTTTGGATAGTATAGTTCGATTTCTTTTTCCTCACCCTCATCTAATGGAGCTCCGGATTCGCCTTCAACACAACAATGTCCTTTACAACTATCGAGGTTACATAAAAAATCTTCTTCGAGCAATTCCGTTCCCACAATACAATTGCCCACCTGCATCATATAATTCATCAATTGATATTTATTCTATAATTAAGTTTTTACCTGTCATTTCATCTGACAATTCAAGTCCCATTAGGTTTAAAATAGTTGGAGCAACATCTGCCAAAATTCCATTCTCAACAGATTTATATCGATCAGAAACTAAAATAAAAGGAACCGGATTTAACGAATGTGCTGTATTTTCCGATCCATCTGCATTAACTGCATTGTCTGCATTTCCATGATCAGCTATAATAATTGCTTCGTAACCATTTGATTTTGCCGTTTCAACAACTTCACTTACACATTGGTCAACCGCTTCAACTGCTTTTGTAATGGCTTCATAAACACCAGTATGCCCAACCATATCACCATTTGCAAAGTTCAAGCAAACAAAGTCTGTTTCTTGTTTTTTGAGTTCTTCAACAATGGCATCTTTCACTAAATACGCGCTCATTTCTGGTTGCAAATCGTAAGTTGCAACCTTTGGTGATTGAATCAAAATTCTTTTTTCATTCTTATATTCCTGCTCGCGACCACCAGAAAAGAAAAATGTAACGTGAGCATATTTTTCTGTTTCGGCTATACGAATTTGCTTTTTACCTTTTTCGGCTAAAATCTCACCAATAGTATTTTTCAAATTATCTTTATCGTAGGCAATATGAATATTCTTAAAAGATTCATCGTAACGAGTTAAAGTAACATAATGCAATGGCATGGTTTTCATTTCATGCTCTGGCATATCTTGCTGAGTTAACACCATTGTCATCTCACGTAAGCGATCTGTACGGAAGTTAAAACAAATCACAACATCATTCGGTTGAATTTTGCCAACAGGCTCACCATCTGAATCAACCTTAACAACAGGCTTAATAAACTCATCGGTTATACCCTCATCATACGATTCCTGAACCGCCTGAACAATATTAGTTGACTCTTTTCCTTTTCCATGAACATATAAATCATAAGCTTCTTTTATTCGCTCCCAACGTTTATCACGATCCATTCCATAATAGCGCCCAACTAAAGAAGCTATTTCACCATTTGAATTTTCCAAATGATTTTCTAAATCTTGGATAAAGCCTTTCCCACTTCTTGGATCTACATCACGTCCATCAGTTAAGGCATGAATATAAACTTTATCTAATCCATGTTCTTTTGTTAAATCGCAAAGCTTATATAAGTGTTTATCAGACGAATGCACACCACCATTGGAAACCAATCCAATAAAATGAACAGCAACATTTTTTTCTTTTGCATAGTTAAAAGCATTAACTAAAACCTCATTTGACGCAATACTATTATCTTCAACCGCCTTGTTAATCTTAACTAAATCTTGATAAACAACTCTTCCGGCACCAATATTCAAATGCCCAACTTCTGAATTTCCCATTTGACCATCGGGCAAACCAACGTCACTTCCTGAAGTTTGTAATTGTGAATGTGGATATTTCGTATATAAACTATCTATATAAGGAGTATCTGCATTATAAATTACATCTGATTTCGATTTATTTCCTATCCCCCAACCATCGAGAATCATCAAAATAACTTTTTTATTATCTTTCATTTCAATTCTAATTTATGTTATTTTAGAACAAGCTTTTTACAAAAAAAGTTCTGTAAAATTATTCTTTTTTATCCCCAAATAAAATTATTAAGTTTATAAAAACGAAAAAGAGAATAACTCAAAATAAGCCATCCTCTTTTCTCTAACCCTAAAATTTACTTCTAAAAAACTAACCCTAAAAAATCCTAACCTATATTTTGTATTTTATCTATTTTCTATACTTTTCATCACCTTCAACAAGGTGAAGATAAATATATTAACTCTATAAAACGAGAGCGCAAAAGTAATCAAGAAAGTAATATCTACAAAAAAAATTTACTTTTTTTTATATGATATAAAACATGTTTTTAAAGCACTGATTCTGTGCGCCCTATAGCGCCTTTAAACTTTACGTTTCTGAGCTTGTCAAATGATAGTTGTTTTTATAAATTTAAAACACATATTTGCCAAATCGATAACTTTAAAAAATAAAAAATGTCAGATAAAGTAAGTGTATTTAAGAAATTTC
>DAOUTQ010000189.1 GCA_030668615.1 Bacteroidales bacterium
AATCAGCACGGTCAAATCCTGTGGAAAGTTTAAGATACAAATAAAAATAAACCAAAAATTTTCTATACTTCGACAAGCTCAGCATGACAATTTTCTGTAATTCACTTTGTCACACTGAGCTTGTCGAAGTGTTTTTGATTAAAAATTACTCCTATTACATTTTTCCCTTTTGTAAATTTCTATATGTAATATTTAGTTCAAGTTATAGATAAATCTTCATTAGAAAAATTATACTTAGCTTTGTAAACTATTTAATAGAATAATTGTTAATAATTGAATGATTGAAATTGATAAAAGAATAATAGAATTTATAAATAAACACCACGTACTTACTTTAGCCACTTCACGAAATAATATACCTTACTCTGCCAATTGTTTTTATGTTTATTATGAAGATGAAAACATGTTGGTTTTTACTACAGATCATAAAACCAAGCACGCTCAGGATGCTGTAATTCAAACAAATGTCGCAGGATCAATTGTATTAGAAACAAATGTTGTTGGAAAAATTCAAGGAGTTCAGTTTCAGGGAAAAATGTACGAACCCCATGATGATATGCTTAAACGAGTAAAAGCAAGATACCTTAAAAGATTTCCAGTAGCCATGTTAATGAAAACAAATTTATGGGTAGTTGAGCTAAGTTTTCTTAAATTTACAGATAATCGCCTTGGATTTGGGAAGAAGCTTATCTGGGGAAAAGAAGCATAAGAAAAAATATCATAAAATGATTTTAGTAACAGGAGGCACAGGTCTTGTAGGATCACATTTGCTGTATGAGCTGGTACAACAAAACGAGCCTGTAAGAGCAATAATTCGTAATAGGAATAAAATTGATCAGGTAAAAAAAGTATTTGCTTATTATTCCAACGATTCAGAAAGTTTGATTCAGAAAATTAATTGGGTTGATGGCGATTTATTAGATATATATTCATTGAACAATGCTTTTAAGGATATCAAAAAAGTATATCACTGTGCAGCAATTGTTTCATTTGATGGTAAAAATAAAACTCAAATGATAGAGGCAAATGTTCAGGGTACAGAAAATGTTGTTAATCTCTGTTTAGCAAATCAGATTGAAAAACTTTGCCATGTAAGTTCTATAGCTTCATTAGGAGGAGCAGTAAATGGTGAAATAATTAATGAAGATTCAAAATGGACTTCCTCAAAAAATCATTCAGCGTATTCCGCAAGTAAATTTAAGTCGGAAATGGAAGTTTGGAGAGGAATTCAAGAAGGATTAAATGCTGTAATTGTAAATCCATCTGTGATAATGGGACCTGGATTCTGGAAATCAGGAAGTGGTTCATTATTTGCAAAAGCAGCAAATGGAATGAAATATTTTACCAGCGGTGCTACAGGGTTTGTTGATGTTAGAGATGTATCCAGTGCTATGATAAGTTTAATGAAAGGTGAAATAAGCGCTGAACGTTTTATATTAAATGCTGAGAATATAAGTTATAAGGATCTATTCGAGAAAATAGCAGAAGTAATGAACGTGCCTAAACCTAAGAAGGAGGCGAGTATAAATCTACTAAAACTGGCTGTGTTAATAGATTCCGTAGCCGGTGTGTTGAAAATTAAAAAACGAGAAATAACAAAAGAAATAATTAGATCGAGTACTTCAATTTCGAAGTATTCAAACGAAAAGATAAAGAAGACGATTGGAATAGATTTTATTCCTATTGAGAAAAGCATTGGCGATATAGCCTATAAATTTAAGAATGAATTAACAATTAACTAGTATACAATTAATAGTAATTAGTTAATATTGAAAGAAATTAATAATAATATGAGTAAAGGAAAAAATAAAACAGGAAAAAGAGGAAAGAAGAATAGTTATAAATTAAATAAGCAAGTTCTTACAAATAAAATGATGGGTTTGTTTACAAATGAACCGTCGAAACTATTTAATTATAAGCAAATTGCAAAGTATTTTGAAATAACCGATGACTCAACAAAGGGACTAATAACCGCAATTTTATATGAACTAAGAGATTCCGGGTCGTTAGTGGAAATATCACGAGGTAAATTTAAAATGTCTCAGCAAGGCGGATATATAATTGGCGAAGTACAGTTAACAATGAAAGGAGCCGGATATATTATTTCTGATGAATCAGACGAGGATGTTTTTGTGACTCAGTCAAATTTAAAGCATGCATTAAATGGCGACACGGTTAAAGTGTACATGTATGCAAAAAGAAGAGGAAGACAGCCAGAAGGTGAGGTTGTTGAGATAATAAATAAATCAAAAGTAAATATTGTTGGTGTAGTTGATGTTTCAAAAAACTTTGCATTTATGATTGCCAACAGCAGACAAATGCCATATGATGTATTTATTCCGCTAACAAAACTTAAAGGAGCCAAGAATGGTGATAAGGTAATTGTTCAAATTACCGAATGGCCTGAAAAATATAGAAACCCGTTTGGAGAGGTTGTTAATGTTTTAGGTAAGCCGGGAGAGAATGAAACTGAAATGCATGCTATTCTTGCAGAATTTGATTTGCCTTATGAGTTTGATAAAAAGGTAGATGATGCAGCGAATGAAATTTCGGAAATAATAACAGAAGAGGATTATAAAGCACGAAGAGATTTTCGTGATATTACAACATTTACTATTGATCCTGCTGATGCAAAAGATTTTGATGATGCATTATCTATTCAAAAACTCGGAAATGGAAATTGGGAAATCGGTGTTCATATTGCAGATGTTACACATTATGTAAAGAAGAAATCTATTGTTGAAGACGAAGCTTATGAGCGAGCAACTTCAGTTTATTTAGTTGACAGAGTTGTTCCTATGATTCCAGAAAAACTTTCGAATTTGGTTTGTAGTTTGCGTCCAAATGAAGAAAAACTTTGTTACAGTATTGTTTTTGAATTAGATGAAAATGCTGATGTTTTAGATCAGTGGATAGGTAGAACAGTTATTAATTCTGATAAAAGATTTGATTACGGGGAAGCACAGGCAATAATTGAAGGAGGAGAAGGACCACACAAAGAAGAATTATTGTTGTTAGATAGTTTAGCTAAAAAAATCCGTGCACGTAGATTTAAAAATGGAGCCATATCTTTTGAAAGAGTTGAGGTAAAATTCGATATTGACGAAAAAGGAAAACCTTTAGGTGTGTTTTTTAAAGAACAGAAAGATTCGAATCAATTGATTGAGGAATTTATGCTTCTAGCAAATAAACGTGTAGCAGAATTCATTGGCCAGGTAAAAAAAGGACAAAAGGCAAAAACATTTGTATACAGAATTCATGATAAGCCAGATCCTGAAAAATTGGCAAGATTCTCAAAGTTCATTCAACGTTTTGGGTATTCAATTAATATAACAGGACATAAGAATATTACCACATCAATAAATGATTTGCTCGATGAAGTACAAGGGAAAAAAGAACAAAATGTTATAGAAACATTAGCAGTTCGGTCCATGGCAAAAGCAATATATTCTACAAAAAATGTGGGACACTATGGTTTGTCATTTCCATATTATTCACATTTCACATCACCAATCCGACGTTATCCAGATATGATGGTTCACCGTATGTTAACTTCTTATTTAAATGGCGATGAAAGCGAGAATAAAAACAAGTATGAAGAAATGTGTAAACATTCGTCAGAAATGGAACGTCGTGCTGCAGAGGCAGAAAGAGCTTCAATAAAATATAAGCAGGTTGAGTTTATGAAAGATCATATTGGTGATGATTTCGATGGTATTATTTCCGGTGTTACAGAATGGGGCTTTTATGTTGAACTTAACGAAAGTAAATGTGAAGGTCTGGTTCATATTCGCGAATTAGACGATGATTATTATTTCTTTGATGAAGATAATTACGCCATAATAGGTAAGAGAAATAAAAAGACATATCAGTTAGGAGATCCTGTGAAAATTAAAATTGTAAAAGCTGATCTTGAAAAGAAACAGCTGGATTATACTCTCGCATAAATTTTCGACTACTTATTTAGTTAGCCTTACTAAAACTCTAAGGTCCTTAATTTGGTTTCAATAGGCAATACTCGAATTTTGGAAAAAAACATTCGAATTTATTGTTTGTTGTTTTTTTGTGAAGTATTTTTGGACCTACAAACCAAATTGTTCGAAAAATGATCAAGGAACACATTATCAAAAAGCAAAAAGCAATTAAGAACAAAATTGTAAGTATCTCTTCTGATGTTTTTAGTAAATTCGGATTTAAAAAAGCAACCATGGAAGATATTGCTTTAGCTTCAGGAATGGGGAAAAGTTCTATTTATTATTACTTTAAAAGTAAAGAAGATATTTTTGAAGCTGTAGTTAAAAAAGAAGCCAACGAACTTAGACTCGAGCTCGAAAAAAAGGTTATCAATGTAAACGATAATCCAAAAGATAAAATAAGAAACTACGTTCTAATTCGTATGAGATACCTCAAAGAAATGGTGAATTTTTATGAGGCATTGAAAAATGATTATTTAGGGAATCTTGCTTTTACAGAAAGAATTCGAAAAAAATATGATAAGGAAGAACAACAAACCATAAAAAAGATTCTGGAAGAAGGAGTTAATCAGGGAATTTTCAAAGTAAGAAACACAAAATTTGCTGCTATTGCCTTGGTAACTTTTCTTAAGGGTTTGGAAAGTTCACTAATAATTGACGAGGATATAAATCTTGAAAATTTAGAAGAAACTTTAGATGAAATTCTTCAAATAATTTTTTATGGAATGGTAAAATAATTATAGAATATGAGAAGAAAAATAGTACTGATATTAATTGTTTTATTTCCTGTAGTGCTTTTTGCTCAGAACAAAAAGTTCTCACTTAATGAGTGTAGAGATATAGCCTTACAGCATAATAAAAAAATCCAAATAGCAGACGAAAACAGATTAATGATGAATTCTGTTCATAAATCTGCAAAAACACAATATTTTCCAAGATTAGGATTTACTGGAGGTTACATAAGAACGAACAAAGAAATAAGTTTGTTAAGTGAAAATGCGTTTTTACCTATAGTACCTTCTGAAGCAATAACCAATGGAAAAATTAATCAAGTAATACTTGGCACAAATCCAGCATTACTCGATGAAACTTTTATATTAAATCCAGATGGAAGTGTTGCTCGGGACGCAAATGGAGATCCTATATTTGAGAATTATGCTTATCTGCCGGCAGAAGAAGTAAGTTTAGATCTGAAGAATATGTTTTTACTGAATTTTGGTTTAACTCAACCTGTATATATGGGCGGTAAAATAAAGGAGTTAAATAAACTGGCTAAGTTTGGTGAGGAATTGTTTGATGCTAAAAAAACATTAACCGAAACGGAAGTTATTATTGAAACAGATGAAAGATACTGGAAAGTTGTTTCTCTAAAGGAGAAGGTTAAGCTTACGAGTATTTACGTAGAAATGTTAGAAAGACTTTTGGTTGATTTAAATAATATATATGAAGAAGGAATAATTACAAATAACGATTTACTAAGAGCAAAAGTAAAATATAACGAAG
>DAOUTQ010000057.1 GCA_030668615.1 Bacteroidales bacterium
CTTAATTTTTAAGTTTTAAATTAGTCCCGATAGCTCCCGATAATTATCGGGACGGGATGCTATTCAGGTTTATTCTTCTGGAACTTTAATGTCTCCAAGAGGATAGAATGGAAACATATTGTCAACCATCCATTCATTTGATTGAAGTGGTGTCATTTTCCAACCTGAATTACAATTCGATACTATCTCAACAAAAGAAAGACCTTTTTTCAACTTTTGGTTTTCGAATGCTTTCTTAATCGCTTTTTTCGCTTTACGAACAGCAGCAGGAGTATGAACAGCCTGTCGAGTAACATAATAGGTTCCGGGTAATTGAGCAACTAATTCTGTCATTTTCATAGGAGCACCCATAGATTCAACATCACGACCATATGGCGAAGTAGATGATTTCATACCTGGCAAAGTTGTTGGAGCCATTTGTCCCCCAGTCATACCATAAATACCATTATTTACGAAGATAATAGTAATATTCTCACCGCGGTTACAAGCATGAATAGTTTCAGCAGTACCAATTGCAGCTAAGTCACCGTCACCTTGATATGTAAATACATATTTCTCTGGATATAATCGTTTAAGTGCGGTTGCTAAAGCAGGAGCCCTACCATGAGCAGCTTGTTGCATATCAATGTCCATAAATTCGTACGCAAGCACTGAACAACCAACTGGTGCAACACCAATAGTTTCTTCCTGGGCATTAAGTTCTTCAACCACTTCCATTACTAAACGGTGTGCAGTTCCATGACCACAACCAGGACAATAACTTAGTGCTTTATCAGTTAAAAGATCGGTTTTTTTATAAACCAAATTTTCTTCTTTAACTATATCGTTATTTATTATATTTTCAGCCATTTTTTATCCTCCTATAAAAATTTTTGTTCTAAAGCTTCAACAACTTCACCCGGTGATGGAATAATACCACCCATGCGGCCAAAGTGTTCAACAGGAATGTTACATTCTACAGACAATTTAATATCTTCGATCATTTGCCCAGCACTCATCTCAACTGACAACATACCTTTAACTTGTTTACTTAGCTCTAAAAGTCTTTTGCTTGGGAAAGGGAATAAAGTTATTGGTCTTAACAAACCAACTTTAATACCTTTAGCACGAGCTAATTGAACCGATTTTTGACAAATACGAGCACTTGTTCCATATGCAACAAATATGTATTCAGCATCTTCAGTTTGAATTTCTTCAAAACGAACTTCTGTCTTTTCTATTTCTTTATATTTAGCCTGAAGTTTTTGGTTAAATATTTCTTGTTTATTTGGATCAAGATCTAAAGAAGTGATGATATTTCTTTCACGATTAGCATCTTTACCAGTAGTTGCCCAAGGACATCTTTCTTTTACTTCAGCGTCAGTTAATCTCACTTTTTGTTCACCAATTTCAACTTTCTCCATCATTTGGCCAATAGCACCATCAGAAAGGATCATTACAGGATTTCTATATTTGAAAGCTAAATCGAAACTTAACTCAACAAAATCATACATTTCCTGAACTGAAGCTGGAGCTAATACGATTAACTTATAATCACCATGACCACCACCTTTTACAGCTTGAAAATAATCAGATTGTGCTGGTTGGATAGTACCTAAACCTGGTCCTCCCCTAACTACATTCAAAATCATACAAGGAAGTTCTGCACCAGCAATATATGTAATACCTTCTTGTTTTAAACTAATACCTGGACTTGAAGATGATGTAAAAACCATCTTACCAGCACCAGCTCCAGCATAGACCATGTTTATAGCAGCTACTTCACTTTCTGCTTGAAGAACGACCATTCCTGTTCGCTTTTCGGGTCTCTCTAACATAAGGTACTCAAGAACTTCTGATTGCGGAGTAATTGGATAACCAAAATACCCATCGACACCTGCACGAATAGCTGCTTCAGATATCGCTTCGTTGCCTTTCATTAATCTTAATTCTTTCATTATTATAGTTCTTTTTTAATTTAATACTATTCGCTTACTTTTTTTCTGTAAACTGTAATAACTCCGTCTGGACAAACAATAGCACAATTAGCACAACCCGTACATGCATCAGGGTTTGCCATATATGCATAATGATATCCTTTTCCGTTAACATCTTCCGAAAGAAGAATAACATCTGTCGGGCATGCAGGTATACAAACTTCGCAACCTTTACATTTTTCTATGTCAACTACAATTGCTCCTTTAACTTTAGCCATTATAATTATATAATTTAGTTTTTATTATTTTTAAAACGCTTTCAAAGATACTATTTTTTGGTCAGATTTCAGGGCAAAAAACCCTATCTGATGCCTGTTATTCAACAGGTTTATCGCAATTCATTACTCTCATTTTATTTGACAGTAATTCTTCAACTAATAAAAGAACAAAAAAGCCGGAAATAATAAATACCGGCTTTAATTTTAATTATGATGTTCGTTAAAAATCTTTAATCTTTCTTCAAGATCTTTTAACTGGCTTCTTTTAATTTGAGAAACGCAAGCACGCAAACCTTCAATTCTCTCACTTCCTGTTGTTGCAAGAGATATTGAGCTAATTCCGTAATATAGTAGTTCTTCCAATAACTTTACACCATCCATTCCGGGATATGAGAACGTAAAATAAAAACCATCAGCCAATGGTTCATTTTCATCCATATCATACACAATCTCAAAACCATTATCTTTAAATAGTTTCTTCATTATTTTAGCTCTTTCACCATATTCTTTTACAATCTCCACAAAATTAAAATCACCATCGTTAGCAGCTTTTAAAATTGCTGCTAATCCATATTGCGCAGAATGACTTGTTCCTGATGATAATGAATAAATTGCACCGTAAACCATTGAATATCCAAATTCATCAGTTTTATAAAATCTTTTTAAATCAGGAAAATGTCTTTTAAATAATCCGTCAGAAATTACCATCATACCAATTCTTTGTCCTGCATAACTAAATGATTTAGAACTAGAAATTAAAAGAATATAATTATCGGTATAATGTGCAACAGTAGATTGATAAGGAGCTACGCCAGGTTTTGATAAGTCTTTACGAAAATCCATAGCGAAATACGCTAAATCTTCCATAACCACAACATCGTATTTTGTTGCCAACTCTCCTATTACTTTCAATTCTGCTTCGGTAAAACAAATCCATGAAGGATTATTTGGATTTGAGTAAAGGATTGTTGAAATGTTTCCCTTTTCGAGATAAGACTCAAGTTTTGCTCTTAATTTATCGCCACGATAATTGTAAACATCAAACGTGTCGTATTTTAATCCTAAAACTTTATGTTGCATTTTTTGTACTGGAAATCCGGGATCAATAAAAAGTGTTGTATCCTTTTTTACATCTCTTCTGCACGAAACCATAAATGATGCAAATCCACCTTGCATTGAACCAACCGTTGGTATACAGTTTTTTTCATCAACATCAACATTCATGAAATTCTTAACAAAACGAGAAATTTCATTTTTAAGAATATCAACTCCTTCAATCATTGGATATTTAGATGCTACACCACTTTTCAATGCTGCAATTTCACCATCAATACCAACTTGTGCAGGTGGTAATCCGGGAACGCCCATTTCCATTCGAATGTATTTATCACCTGTTTCTTTTTCAATCTCGTTCACTAATCGAACAAGTTCCCGAATAGATGCTAATCCAACTTTCTCCAATCCGCTTTGTTGTATCTTATTTTGAACAACACAAGCATCAATAGGTGTTTTTTTTGTTAACGAATCATTCATAATTAAACAGTTTCAGTGGGTGTTTTTTATATTATTTAAATTGTGTTTTAATCTTTGCTACCCAATTATTTACTCTTTCGTCAGTTAACTCAGGTTCAAAATCTTCATTAACAGGAAGTCCAATAAATTCGCCATCCATAATAGCTTGAGATTCTCTGAACTCATAACCTTCAGGATTTACTCTTCCAATAATATTTGCTCCTTTTGGAAGAATCTTCTCAGCTAAAACTCCTAAAGAATCAACAAAATGAAGATCATATGAAATCTGATCACCAAGACCAAACATTGCAATTACTTTATTTGAATAATCAACCTTTTCAACTTCAGGAAGAAAAACATCCCAGTCATTAGAAGGTTTGTCTGACTCCCATGTTTCCTTACCAATTGTAGAAATTCCAAAAATTACATTTTCGAATTTTTCAACATCAGAAGTTTTTGCTTCTTTAGCAGGAATTAATTCTACATTTTCGTTTCCTAATGCGGCAGCAACTTTTTTTGCTACTCTTTCTGTAGAACCTCCTAATGGGCCATAAAATAATCCTATTTTTTTCATTGTATTTATGTTTTTATTTTTTTCGTTTCTTACAAATATAATTATTGTTTATAAGCTTCTAAAAATTATTATTTTTGAATCAAATTAGATGCAAAACTAAATAACGGATTTATAGCTAACGATACTAACATCCCTACTGTTCCTGCTTGAGGCGATGGCATACCGGTAACATATAATATAATACAAACAATTAAACCAATTATTGATGAAGATATTGCTCCAATCTTATTCACTTTCTTATTAAATAATCCCCATACGAATGGCCCTAAGAAAAATGAACCAATAGCTCCCCAAGAAATTCCTAATATTGCAACAATTGAATCGGGTTTTAGTAATGCAATAATTACGGATAATAAAACAAATAATAGACTTCCAACCCGCATCAACGACATAAGACTTTTATCACTTACGTTTTTATTAATAAATCCGGCATAAAAATCTTTTACAACCGATGAGCTTGAAATAAGCACTAAAGCAGCTAATGTTGACATAGAAGCTGATAATATCAATATTAAAATTAAAATTGTTAAAGATTCAGGAACAACAAAGTTTAAAAGTTCCGGCATTAAGGCATCATAATCAGGCTTCAAACTTTCAGCACCATTTGGGAATGATAATGGTGCATTTGCCGGATTCAAGAATACTCTTGTTGTTGAACCAATAAAATATGCAATACCTCCTATTAATAAAGCAAAAAATGTGGATGCAACCATTCCAATCTTTATTGATCTTCTATCCTTAATTGCATAAAACTTTTGAATAAGTTGAGGCATAGCAAATGGGGCAACACTTGTTAAAAATATAAGTGAAAACAATGGCCACCATCCCGGAGGACCTACAAATTCAGTTAATTTAGGATTTATATTTGATAAAGTTTCTGTAATTGGAACTATTCCACCGCCTTTATTCACAGTAAAAAATATTAACACAATTACACTGGCAGTCATTATCATTCCAAAAACAGTATCAATCATGGTCATTGACTTATAACCACCTAATGCTAAGTAAATTGAAGTAAACACTCCCATTGCTACAACAACGTGCCAATATTCAATATCGGGAAAAGAAGCTTCAAAAAGTTTTGACAAACCAATAAATACAGCTGCAGAATATGGAACTAAGAACACAAAAATTGCAACTGCGGAAGCTAATTTTAGATATTTACTATCGTATCTTTTTTCAAGAAATTCGCTTAAAGTAGAAACGCCATACTCGATCGACATTTTCTTTATTCTCCAGCCCATTATTGCCCATACACCTAATACTCCAATTAGCGCATTAAAAACACCAATCCATATTCCTGAAAAACCAAATTCCCAACCTACTTTTCCTGCAAAGCCAATAAATACCACTGCTGAAAAATATGCTGTTCCGTATGAAAATGCTGTCATCCAAGGACCAACATTACCACCGCCTAAAAAGAAATCTGAGAATGATTTTGTCTTGCGCATTCCAAGAATACCAATTACGATAATCATTAATGCGTATGCCGCTAAAACTATAATTTTTACTGCCATTTATATTTTTTTAAAAGAAGTGAAATACTGAAAACATTATTCTTGTATTCGACACTTCGTGTGATTTTGTAAACTCACCATAACTATTTGCAACATCGCCATAAGCTGCTACTGTATATTCAAATTCAACTGCCAACATAAAGTTTTTAATTTTATGCGAAATCGTTGGTGTTATTCTATAGACATAATCAAGGTTTAGCGCCATTCCGTAAGTATCTCCTACTATTGGATCAACTGCTCCTAAATTTTTAGTGTATCCTCCAAATAATCCAAATTTGGTCTGATCGCCATAAACTATATTTGCCCATGTATAAAAATGATTGAAAGGAGTATATTTTTCATGTCCTGTTATACTGTCCAACACGCTAACTCCATATCCACCCGGCATAACACATTCAGAAAGGTTTTGTCCGTAAATTGCTTTTGCCTTTAATACAAATTTTGGCTTCTGAAATTTAAAGTATCCCATATAAGAAATGGAATTAACTTTTTCGCTAGTTACAAATAAAGAATCGTACGTTGGATCAATATTTATATATGATTCTGTTACCGTTCGCGGCATGATTGATTTGTAATCAACTGCTACACCAAATAAAAAGTTTCCAGGTTTATACTTTAATTGTAAGTGTAAGTTCGGAATGTTTGAGTTTTTAATATACTTCGTTGATTTCCCATCTGGTCCTGAACTAATATAATCGCTTTGCGAAATAGCCGCACCAATAATCTTAAATTTTCCAAGTTTATAAGACATTTGCAACATTGGGCTGCGATTAAAGGGCTGAAATGGAATACCTGTATTTAACGACATTACAGATGGGTATACTTCTTTAACAAACATAGGATGCCATTCTCGACCAAATAAAATTTCGGTTTTCTCCCAATTCAGTTTCGAATATGCATTACGTAAACGAACCCTACTTGTTGAATTTTCTCCTGAAATTCCTGTCCAGTCTACTTCAACTAAACCAGTTAATTTTGCACCCAACACATCAGGACCTGAAACTTTTCCTCTAACTCTGGTTGAAATATCTACAATTCCAAGTGAACTTTTCGCATTTATATCTTTTCCGTTTTCATCATAATCAAGATCTTTTGGAAAAATATGCAATAATCCTTCTAATGCATCAACATTTTGGCGTGAATCAAAGAAAATATCACTTTTTATAAAACCTGAAGCTTCAAATTTAATTTTCTTCTCCTCAGTTTCTTGCGCAATTACTTCTCCTATAAACAGTACTAATATCAATAATACGTATCCTATTTTCAATTTCATTTTTTATTCTTTTATTTTTTCTGTTTTTGCAAATCCAAATCGTTCCCAGCTCTTTACTAAACTTTCTTTTACTTGCGGCCATCTAAGGATTATCCCTGCTATTAACATTATTGCCAGAGCAATAAGCAACTTTTCATTGAATCTTAAATCTTTAAATTTTCGCATCTTTTCTTATTGTCATTCTGGGCAAAAACCCGGAATCTCTTTATGAATATAGATTCCTGCATACGCAGGAATGACATCAATTTATTATAAATAATATTTTTCAATTCTAATTCTAGCATCAACAGCTACTACTCTATCTGCTTTTCCTAAAAGTGGATTTAAGTCCATTTCAGCAATTTCAGGAGCAGCTTTTACTAATGCACTAACACGTGTTACTATTTCAGCAAACATTCCTTCGTTTACACCTTCTTGTCCACGAGCGCCTTTTATAATTCCATAACTACGAAGATTTTTAATCATCTTAGAAGCTTCGTCCGTTGCAATTGGCGCTAATCCTGCACTTACATCTTTTAAAACTTCAATAAAAATTCCACCTAATCCACACAATACCATATGTCCAAATTTAGGTTCAGCTTTAGCACCTACAAATAACTCAGTTCCTGATAACATAGGCTGTAAAAGAATTGCTGTAGTATCCTTAATCTGAATCATACGATCAAATTCCTTGGCAACTGTTTCTGTGTCTTTAACATTTAATACTACACCGCCTACATCTGATTTATGAACAGGACCTACGACTTTCATTACAACAGGTAATCCTAAATTCTGAGCTTCTTTAACTGCATCATCCTGAGTTGTAACTACTGCCTCACCTGCTCTTGAAATTCCGGCTGCATCCAATAGTGCTTGAACTTTTTCAGGATCAATATATCCATCTTCAGAACCATCAATAATTGCTCTAATTGCTTTGTGATCTATTTTTGGTAAATCAACATTTTTTGAAACAGGTTTTCCTGTATTATATATCTTGGCTAAAGCATTTCCAAAAACAACTTCATCAGGAAAGTTGATTCTTCCTTTTGCAATAAACGCATCAATTTCATCACTAACATTAATTACAGATGGTAAGATCGGATAAATTGGCTTTTTACATGTTTTCATCTTTTCATCTAAAAGATCATAAACATCGTAAACAGGGAATAGTCCCGGACTACCAAAAATTACTGCCATTGCATCAATATTGTCGAAATCCTTATCGCAAGCATCAATAATATGCCCTAATTGTTCTGCTGTTCCAGTTGCAAGAAAATCAATAGGATTAGCTACAGATGAACCGGGATAAAGCTTTTCCAATAAAGCATCAGCTTTTGGGCCTTCTATATGTGGAATTTCTAATTTATTATTCGATAAAGCATCTGTTAACATTACAGCTGGCCCACCAGCATGAGTGATAATAGCAATATTTTTCCCTTTTAATTCTGGATGCATAAATATCGAAGCTACAGTTGCTAACTCATCACGACCAGCACAACGCACTATGCCAGCTTTACGGAATAATGCATCAACAGCAACATCGGAGCTTGCCAAAGCTCCAGTATGTGACGAAGCAGCTCTACTACCAGCTTCTGAACTTCCTGATTTAATTGCTGCAATTTTACATCCTTTTCGAATTAAAGAAGAAGCATGTTTAAGCAACATTTCAGGTTTATCGATACTTTCAATATATAGCAATTTAACTTTCGAGCTTGTTTTTGGATCGAAATTTTCATCCATATATTTCACAATCTCTTCGACACCCAATTGAGCACTATTTCCAACTGAGTACATACTTGAAAATTTCAAACCTTTCGGCATTGCAGATTCCATAATAAATACAGCTGTTGCTCCGGAACCTGAAATAAAATCTACTCCGTGTGGATCTAAAGTTGGTATTGGAGTTGTAAAAATACCATTATGATTTTGATTTAAAACACCCACACAATTTGGTCCAATTAAACAAGCATCATTAGCATTTACAATGTCAACAACTTCCTTTTCAAGCTTAGCTCCTTCTTCATTTTCTTCACTAAATCCTGCTGAAAGAATAATAAATGCTTTTGTTCCTTTTTGTTCTGCAAGTAACCGAACAGTGTCTGGACAAAACTTAGCAGCAATAGCTACAATTGCCATATCCACTTGTGGTAAATCATTTGGATTCTTAAAACTTTTAATGCTTTGTACTTTATCCTCCTTAGGATTTGCAACATACAAATCGCCTTTAAAATTACCATCAATAAGGTTTTTAAGCACTTTACCACCTGGCTTGTGTATATTGTCTGAACCGCCTACAACTACAATACTTTTGGGATCAAGAAGCTGTTTCGTTATCATAATTATATTTTTTTACTATTTTTTGAATTTAGCACAAATTTAGTAAAAAAAAGACTATGATATAGTTACGATTTGTAAGCATATTAACAATATTAATTAAAGATTAAAACTAAACTGTAAGAATATTAATCTTTTGAGCACTTACATTATTAAACATATTCTGCAACATATCTTGATAAAACATGTTATATAAAATAAAAGACAAAAAAGTCTTTTATTAAATATTTAATATTCGTTTTATGTTATTACATTTGTGAACGAATTAACAATAGAATTTTTATGAGTAACAGAATCGATGATATTTTAAAGCAAAGTACTCTATCAGAAGAAGATATAATAGATCTTTTACAAACGAATAAAGTTGACAGAAACAAAATTTTTACACATGCTGCAAAAGTAAAAGCTAAACATGTTGGGAAAAAAGTTTACTACCGTGGTCTTATTGAAATGTCAAACATCTGTAGTAAAAACTGTTATTATTGTGGTATTCGTTTAGATAATAAAAATGCAGAACGTTACGATATTTCTGATGCAGAAATTTTAGATGCTGTTCGATTTGCTCATAAAAGTAACTATGGCTCAATTGTACTACAGGCTGGAGAAATTTCGTCACCAGCCTTTACAAAACGAATTTCCAATCTTTTAAAACATATAAAGGAAATTTCAAATGATAAACTTGGAATTACAATTTCATTAGGAGAGCAACCTGAAGAAGTTTATCAGGAATGGTTTGAAAGTGGAGCTCACAGATATCTACTACGAATTGAATCATCAAATCCTGATTTGTATTATAAGATTCATCCTAAAAATCAAAAACACGATTTTGATACAAGGTTAGCTTGCTTAAGGTCATTACAAAAAGTGGGATACCAAACAGGAACAGGAGTTATGATTGGTTTACCTTTCCAGACTTATGAAGATTTGGCAAACGATTTATTCTTTATGCGCGATTTTGATATTGATATGTGTGGAATGGGACCATACTTAGAGCATATAGACACTCCTTTATATAAACATAAGGATATACTCATGCCAATTGATGATAGGTTTACCTTAACTCTTAAAATGATTGCTCTTTTACGAATCATAATGAAGGACATAAATATTGCTGCTGCAACTGCTTTACAGGCCATTGATCCAATTGGTCGTGAAAAAGCAATAAAAGTTGGAGCGAATATTATTATGCCTAATGTAACACCAGGAATGTACCGAGATAGTTACAAATTATACGAAAACAAACCTTGTACTGACGAAGAAGCAGCAGATTGTACTAACTGCATGGAAATGCGAATTGGAATAACTGGTGACGACATTGGTTATGGGGAATGGGGTGATTCAAAACATTTTGCAAAACGAAGACAACAGATTAGTAAATAGTATTTAGAATCAAGATGTGAGATTAAAATTGCAGATGTAATTAAAGTCTATTACTAATGATGTGCAATTTAAAAACTCTGTAATATGTTTTTTTGAATTTTGATACTCAAATCTAAAATCTATATATACTGACAAATATCATTGGCTTTTTAATTTCCAGTTCACTATATTTGTATAAATTAAGTTTGATATGAATCCTTTCAGTTCAAATAATTTATACCACAATTTTGGCAAAGGACTTTTCGAGTGCTGGATTTGCTGATACTTTCTATTATACCATTTCAAATTATTATTTATTAGGATAATTGCATCCAATTTAGAAATCATTTCTAATTATCAATAATAAATTTCTTAATAATGGAAGGAACAATTTTCGACATAAAACATTTTGCTGTACACGATGGTCCAGGAATTCGACAAACAGTATTTTTTAAAGGATGTCCTTTAAGCTGCTGGTGGTGTCATAATCCTGAAAGCCAAAATAAAAATATAGAGAGCTTTATTAAAGTTAACAAAATTGATGGAAAAGAATTTAAAAAGGAAGTTTCTGTTGGTTATAAAATCACTGCAGAAGAACTTTTAAAAACTATTCAAGGTGATCAAATATTTTTTGAAGAATCTGGTGGCGGTGTTACTTTTTCGGGTGGTGAACCTTTAATGCAAGCTACCTTTTTATATGAAATTGCAAAACTATGCAAAGAAAACAATATTCATACATGTCTTGATACAACAGGTTTCGCACCTGAAAAAACAATACAGAAAATTGCAAATGTTATTGATTGCTTTTTATATGATATTAAGCTAATTGACAATTATTTACATTACAAATATACTGACACTCCAGTTTTTGATATAATATCAAATCTAAATTGGCTTGATCAAAATAATAAAGATGTCATTGTAAGATTTCCTGTTATTCCAGGAATAACAAATACTGAAAGAAACCTATCTGAAATAAAATCCTTTCTTAAATCATTTAAGAATATTAACCAAATTGATCTATTACCCTTTCACAATATTGCCAATAGTAAATATTCAAGATTTAAAAAAGAGAATAAAATGATAGACAACAATCCAATGACTGATAATGATATGCTACAACTGAAATCAGAATTTGAATCCATTGGATTTAAAGTTGGGATTGGGGGATAACAATTCTAATTAAGAATTAAGAATGAATAATTAAAAATTAATAATGAGTTGAAATGTGAAAAATACTGATTTTGAAACTTTAAACATTTAACTTGGAACTTTGGACTAAATCATGAACTCACGAATAAAACAATTACGAAACGAAAGCTTAACAGCGATAAATACATTATCATCAGAAAGAGCTAAATTGGTGACAGAATTTTATAAAAGTGAAATTGCAAATCAGGTTTCTATTCCTGTAAAACGTGCAATGACTTTTAAGCATATTCTGAAAAATAAGAAAGTTTGCATTAACAACAATGAGCTTATTGTTGGCGAACGCGGACCTGCACCAAAAGCAACTCCAACCTATCCGGAAGTTAGTTTACACTCTATGCAAGATTTAGATATTTTGGATAAAAGACCAAAAGTTTGGTTTCGTGTTGATAGTGAAACTAAGTCAACTTACGAAAATGAAATTATTCCTTTCTGGAAAGGAAATTCACAACGTGATAAAATGTTTAATCTTTTGCCTGATGAATGGAAAGCAGCATACGAAGCAGGTGTTTTTACTGAATTTCAAGAGCAACGAGCTCCAGGTCACACTGTTGCAGGAAAAAAGATTTTCCAAAATGGAATGCTCGATTTAAAAAAGGAAATTCAAAAATCTATCGACAATTATAATGATTTGAATGAACCAAATGCAGATAAGAAAATTGAAGAACTAAAAGCAATGTATATTGCAGCAGATACAATTATTTCATTTGCTCATCGTCATGCTGATGAACTAAACAACATAGCTAAGACTGAGAAAGATGAAATTCGAAAAGCTGAGCTAATTGAAATGGCAAGAGTCTGTCGAAAAGTTCCGGCAAATGCTCCCGAAACATTTCACGAAATGCTGCAGCATTATTGGTTTGTTCATTTAGGTGTAATTACTGAAGTTAATCCTTGGGATTCATTTAATCCTGGAAGATTAGATCAACACTTATATCCTTTTTACAAACAAGAAATTGAAAATAGAACACTAACAAAAGAATCAGCAATTGAATTGTTACAATCATTTTGGGTAAAATTTAACAATCATCCATCTCCACCTAAAATGGGAATTACCGCTTTAGAAAGTAATACATACACCGATTTTGCTTTAATCAATTTAGGCGGACTAAAAGAAGATGGAACCGATGCTGTAAATGAATTAACTTATATCATCCTTGACGTAATTGAAGAAATGCGTATTCTTCAACCTAGCTCAATGGTTCAATTAAGTAAAAAGAATCCTGATAAATTCATCGAACGAGCTATTAAGATAACCAAAACAGGATTTGGCCAACCATCCATTTTTAATACCGATGCTATAATTAAAGAATTGGTTCGCCAAGGAAAATCGGAAATTGATGCTCGAAATGGAGGTGCAAGTGGATGTGTAGAGACTGGAGCTTTTGGCACTGAAAGTTATATTCTAACAGGTTATTTCAACCTGAATAAAATTTTAGAAATTACGCTTAACAATGGAACAGATCCAAAAACTGGAAAATTTATTGGAATAGAAACCGGTGATCCGAGAAACTTTAAATCAATTGAAGAATTATTAGAAGCTTATAAAAGGCAATTAAATTACTTTGCTGATATCAAATTAAAAGGAAATAATATCATTGAAAAGCTTTACGCTGAACAATTACCTGTTCCTTTTCTTTCATTAATTATTGAAGATTGCATTTTGAATGGAGTTGATTACAATGCAGGCGGTGCTCGTTATAATACAAGTTATGTACAAGGTGTAGGTTTAGGAAGTATTACCGACAACTTAACATCTATAAAACATAATGTTTTCGATAAAAAAAATGTTACAATGGATGAACTGCTAAAAGCAATGGAAGCAAACTATGAAGGGTACGATCAATTGCGTCATGATCTTATTTATGAAACTCCAAAATATGGAAATGATGATGATTATGCAGACATGCACGCTGTAGATGTTTTCAATATTTTTTATGATGCCATTAATGGAAAACCAACTTATCGTGGCGGAAAATTCAGAATTAACATGTTACCCACAACAAGCCATGTGTATTTTGGAAGTGTTATGAAAGCAACTCCCGATGGTCGTAAATCTTTTGAACCACTATCAGAAGGAATTAGTCCTTTTCAAGGAGCAGATAAAAAAGGACCAACAGCAGTTTTAAAATCAGCAGCAAAAATAGATCATATTAAAACAGGTGGAACTTTACTAAATCAAAAGTTTTCTCCATCCTTTTTTAAAGACGATCAAAGCATTACAAAACTTGGACATTTAGTTAGAAGCTATTTCAGAATGAATGGTCATCACATTCAGTTTAATGTGGTAAGTGCGAAAACTTTACGCGATGCACAAAAACATCCTGAAAAGCATACTGATCTTATTGTACGCGTTGCCGGATACAGCGATTATTTTAATGATTTAGGCGAAGATTTACAAAACGAAATTATCCGAAGAACAGAACACGAAGAAATCTAACAAGATTCAAGATAAAAGGAACAAGATAAAAGACAAAAGTTAAAATCAACTTTAAGAAATAAATTTTAGCTAAAAGCTTAAAAAAACATCAACTACAATAATTGATAATAACAAAAACCACATCCTATTATGTTTAGTAAAGAAACTTATATCAACCGTCGTAAACAATTAAAATCTCAATTCGATTCTGGAATTCTACTTTTCCTTGGAAACGAAGAAAGTTCAATGAATTATGCCGATAATACATATCATTACAGGCAAGATAGTACATTCCTTTATTATTTCGGTTTAGATTATCCGGGATTAGTGGGAATTATTGATCTTGATGATGATAAAGATTTCATTTTTGGTGATGACTTAACCATCGATCATATTGTATGGATGGGTTCACAGCCAACTATAAAAGAACGTAGCGAACATGCTGGAATTCATAACACAGGACAGATGAGCAAAATGCTTGATTTTTTAAAATCAGCAAAACAAAAGAGTCGTAAAATTCATTTTTTACCTGCATATCGACCAGAACACCAAATAAAACTTTACAACTGGTTAGAAATTCCTATTAATGAAACCAATCAGCATGCATCAGTTGATTTGATAGTAGCTGTAGGCGAGCAACGAAATATTAAATCCGCAGAAGAAATTGAACAATTGGAGCAAGTTGTAAGTGTAACCGCTGATATGCACCATGCTGCTATGCAATATGCCAGACCCGGAATGTATGAATATGAAATTGCAGCAAAAGTGCATGAAGTAGCACAAGCCACTGGTGGCGATATTTCTTTCCCAATTATTGCGACAATCAACGGGCAAACTTTACATAACCATTATCATGGTAATACCATTAAAGATGGTGATTTGTTTTTATTAGATGCAGGAGCGGAAAATCAATTAAGATATGCTGGTGATATGTCAAGTACATTTCCTGTTTCTGCAAAGTTTACTGAACGACAAAAAGAAATTTATCAAATTGCATTAAACGCACATAACGCAGCTATCGAAGCTCTAAAGCCAGGAATCAACTTTAAGGAAATCCACTTTACCGCAGCACGAACTATTTTTGAAGGCTTAAAAGATTTAGGATTTACGAAAGGAAATACAGAAAGAGCTGTTCAAGCTGGTGCCCATGCCCTATTCTTTCCTTGTGGAACAGGCCATTTAATGGGATTAGATGTTCACGATATGGAGAATCTTGGAGAGAAGTACGTTGGATATGCTGATCAGCCAAAAAGCACATTGTTTGGTTTAAAATCATTGCGTTTGGGTCGTGAATTAAAACCTGGATTTGTTGTAACTATCGAACCAGGAATTTACTTTATTCCTGAACTGATCGACCTTTGGAAATCACAAAATAAGTTCAACGAATTTATCAATTACAATAAAGTTGAAGAATATAAGAATTTTGGTGGCACTCGTAACGAAGAAGATATTTTAATCACAGAAACTGGTTATAAAATACTCGGAACACCTTTAGCAAAATCAATTGAAGATGTAGAGAACGAACGTGCAAAGGCGTTTTAAGGCAAAATCAATAAGATGTCATTCCCTTGAAAAAGGGAATCTCCTATTTTATTTTGATAATATAAATAATGAGATCCCCAATCAAGTTGGGGATGACACATAAGGATTTTTGGACAACTACATCATACTCACTATATTTATTAAAAATTAACCATGTTAGTAATAAGCGATCAAGATATTATTAAAGCAGTTGAACCAATTGAGTTAATTAGTGCAATTGAAAAAGCTTACATTATTCAAGATAAAGCAAGCACTAATATTCCAAATCGAATGCATCTCAATAATGATGAAAACACATTATTGGTAATGCCCGGATTTATTGAAAGCATATTTGGCACCAAGCTGGTTTCGCTTTTTCCTAAAAATGCAGAAGAAAACAAACCTGTATTAAATGGTATAATGGTTTTAAATGATGCCCGAACAGGTGAACCATTAGCAATGATAAACGGGAATAAATTAACAGCTATGCGAACCGGAGCAGTTGGTGCAACAGCAGTAAAATATCTATCTCCATTTACGGCTCAAACATTGGGTATTATTGGAGCAGGTGTTCAGGCTTATCATCAAGCTTTGATTATTAGTACTCAACGACCATTTCGCAAGCTTATAATTTGCGATAAAAATTTAAGTAAAGCCGAAGTTGTTAAAGACAATTTAGAAAACAGATTAGAAGATATCGAAATTGTAGTCACAGTTAATCCAAACGAATTAGTTATCGATTCAGATGTAATAGTTACGGCAACATCATCAAACGAACCAGTTTTTGATGTAGATACTGAAAAACTCAGTAACAAAACTTTTATTGGAATTGGATCCTACAAACCTGATATGCAAGAAATTCAATTATCAGTATATCAAAAAACCGAAAAAGTTTATGTTGACACTTTGCACGCAAAAGAAGAGTGTGGAGATATTAAAATTCCTTTAGATAAAGGATTGATTAAAGAAGAAAATATCATTCCATTTAGCTCTGTTCTAACAAGTGGTAAATTACCTGAAGAATCATCAATTAAAGTTTTTAAGTCTGTTGGAATGTCTTTATTCGATTTAACAGTTGCTGAATTAATTTATAATAATGCAAAAGAAAAAGATTTAGGTCAGGAAGTAAAAATATAAGCACACTTCGATAAACTCAGTGTGACAAACCATATTAAATTATTGTCATTCTGAGCCTGTCGAAGAATCTATAAATATGAACAACAATAATTATATGAGCAAAATATTTAATAACTGGAACTGGAAACCTCCTAAAGAATGGTTAACAATTAAAACCATCGATTTACACACAGGTGGTGAACCATTAAGAGTTTATACAAATGGACTACCAAAAATTAAAGGCAATACTATCCTTGAAAAAAGAATATATTTCAGAGATAACTTCGACTTTATAAGAACCGGAACCATGTTCGAACCTCGGGGTCATGCCGATATGTATGGAGCAATTATTACAGAGCCTACAACTGAAGATGCCGATTTTGGGACTTTTTTTTTTACATAACGAAGGTTATAGTACCATGTGTGGTCATGCTATTATCGCTTTAGCTAAATTGGTTTTAGATACCGGAATGATTCAGAGAGAAGGTAACGAACCTGAATTAATCATAAATGCTCCTCCTGGAAAAATCTATGCAAAAGCTTTTCGAAAGAATGGAATCGTTCAAAAGGTAAGTTTTAAAAATGTGCCATCGTTTCTATTATTAAAAGATGAAGAAATTAATGTACCTGAAATTGGAAAAGTAAAATTTGATGTTGCTTTTGGTGGTGCTTTTTATGCATTTTGCGATGCTAATGAGCTTGGCTTAAAAATTGACGAATCGGATTATAACAAGTTAATTGATTATGGCAGAAAAATAAAATATGCCGTAATGGATAATTATGAAATTAAACATCCTTTCGAAGAAGATTTGAGTTTTTTATATGGAACTATTTTCACAGGCAAAGCCAAAGATTCAAAAAATCACAGCCGAAATGTTTGTATTTTTGCCGAAGGAGAAGTTGATCGATCAGCAACTGGTTCTGGGGTAAGCGCAAGAGCTGCTCTGCATTATGCTAAAGGAGAATTAAATCATAATGAGAAAATTACCATAGAAAGTATATTAGGAACAACCATGGATGTTGAAGTAGTTGAAACTACTGAATATGGTCCGCATAAAGCAGTTATTCCTGAAGTTACAGGAACAGCATTTATTACAGGTCAGAATGAATTTTATTTCGATCCGAATGATCCTCTAAAAAATGGTTTTATATTTAGATAATTTTTAGAAATCAATTAAAAATAGATAATATGTTCAAAAAAGTATTAGCACTTGTTACGATCCTTGCTTTAGGATATCAGTTTACTGCAAAAGCTTGTACCGTAATAGCGGTAGGTAAGAAAGCTTCGGCAGACGGATCTATAATTATTTCACATACAGATACAGGACCAGATTCGAGAATATTTGTTGTACCTGCACAAACTTTCAACCCTGGTGAAAAAACTCCGGTTTATTGGGGTATCCAAGATGCAGATCGTGCATTAAACGATGATGGAATAATTTTAGGATATATTCCTCAAGTTGAAAAAACATTTAAATATTTCCAATCTGCTTATTCACAAGTAAACGAATACCAATTAGGTATTGCAGAAAGCACAACTGCTCAAAGAGATGAATTGATTTGCATGCAAGGAGAAGGCAAACAAATTATGTCAATTGAGCAAGCTCAAATTTTTGCTTTACAACGATATAAAAATGCACGCGAAGCAGTTAAGTTTATTGGTAATTTAATGACTGAATATGGTTTTATTCCATCAAGTGGTGATGGATCAGAAACTCTTGTAATTGCTGATACTGAAGAAGCATGGGTTTTTGAAGTTTTTGGTGTTGGTCATGGTTGGGATCCTACAAATGGAAAACCCGGAGCTATTTGGGCAGCTCAAAGGCTACCAGACGATCAAGCTACCATGATTCCTAACTGGAGTATCATCAAGCAAATTGATGCAAATGACACCGAAAACTTTATGGTTTCTGAAAACTATAAGCAAGAAGCGATTGATCGTGGTTGGTATGATCCAAATTCCGGAATGCCTTTTATTTGGCAAGAAGCTTATACTCCCTTACCTGCTGAATATGCGACAAGTAGATTCTGGCTTTTCCATCAAACCTTTGCACCAAACTTAAAAAAATGGCCTAACAGATTCCCTGAAGGAAATCCTTATAAAGGAATTCAACCTTATTTTCAATATGTAGAGCCAGTGTCTATATATCCATTCTCAATTGTGCCAAAAAAGAAAATATCTGTTCAAGATGTAATAACTTTTCAACGATCAACGTACGAAGGAACTATCTATGATATGACTTATGATCCAAATTGGTTAGTTCCAAATGGAGAAGGCGGTTATGAAAAAAGCCCTTTAGCAACACCATTTCCAAGTAGTAATTTAAGAAAACTTTTAAAAATAACATATCGTCGACCTGTTGCTCGTCATCGTGGACATTATGGAATGGTATTGCAACTAAGAGATTGGTTACCAAATGAAATTGGTGGTGTGTATTGGGTATATTTAGATAACCCATATTTTAGTCCTTACGTTCCTATTTATGCTGGAAACTTATCAACACATGAGTCTTACCAAACATATGATCCAAATAAATACAGTGAAAAATCTGCTCGTTGGGCAATCGACTTTGTTGATAATTTAGCAAATTTAAAATTCCAACCAATTGCTGAAGATGTAAGAAAAGTACGTACTCCATTTGAAGCTAAAATGTTCGAAAATCAAGAAAACATTGAAAAAGAAGCTTTGAAATTATATATAAAAGATCCTAAAAAAGCTCAAGAATATTTAACAAATTATTCAAACGGATTAATGAATGATGTAAATAAAAAATTAGGAAAAGAAAAATCAGAAACTACTGTAGATAAACAGATTCGGATTTATGCTGACAACCAAAAGGATTTTGTTGAGTTTGATATTCGCGATTTTTTATATGTAGAATCATCTGGAAATTATATTGAGGTATATTACTTAGTAAATAGTAAACAGATTCGTAAAACATTAAGAAATACAGTAAAACACTCATTAACTTTTTTTGAAAATATTC
>DAOUTQ010000069.1 GCA_030668615.1 Bacteroidales bacterium
AGATATAAAGGAAAAAGAAGAAGAGGTTAATTTTTACGTGATCAGATCAATGATTATATCTTAAAAATTACACGCGAAAACCTGAACGAGGAGCGTGTGAACGAATCATTTCAGTTACTTTATACTGTTAAAGAATTTGAGCAAATAGCCGATATTGTTTCTTCAATTATGATTAGAAAAGCTGAGAAATGGAGTAAAATGGACTTTAATTTTTCAACTGAAGGTAAAAATGAAATTGTAAAATATCATACAAAAACACAAAAACAATTAAGCAGAGCTTTAGAGGTTTTTGTGAATGTAAATCTCGAAAAGGCGAAAGCAATGAAAGAAAAATATCGCCAATACCGTAATATGGAAATTGAACTTGAAAAGCAGCATTTTGAAAGATTGAAAAATGAAATTGTCGAGACAATATCAAGTAGTAAAACCCATATAGAACTAATAACCATGCTTAGAGCAATTAATGGTCATGCAACAAATATTGCCAGAATCTTACTAAAATGGTCGATAAAAGAATAAAATCAAAACCCATGAAAACAATCCTGCAAAAAATTAAATCAAATGTATTTTTAAGTGTTCTTTTTGCTATAGTTATTGGACTGATAGTCCTGTTTTTATCTAAACACTTTAATAATATATTAAAACATAATGTTTTTGAAAACCTTAAGCTAAACTTTTATTCAAGCAATGTTATTTTTAAATTTTCAATGTTGTTCTTTTCACTATTAGCAATATTTATAGTAAAGAATGATTCTTTCAAAGAATTTGGATTTAGAGCACCTGAAAAAATAAAAGTAGGTAGGTTTTTATTGATATCTATTGGAATTCTTATTGCTTCTTTTATTGTGGGTAATATAATTTTTAATGGTATACTTCGGTCTGTTTTTCCTGTTGAAGGAGAAGGAGTTGGATTCCCTAAAACTACAATAATTCAAACCATACTTACGGTTTGGATATGGTCGAGTATTTGCGAAGAAGTATTAACTCGCGGATTAATTCAAGGAATAATGAATAATCACACACAAATTAAATTTATTCGATTAAGTGTTCCGGTTTGGATCTCAGGTTTGTTTTTTGGAATGATGCATTTGTCTTTATTAAAAACAGATATGGATATTTGGTTTGTTTCCTTTATTGTTTTTAACACTACAGTTCTTGGATTATTAGCGGCGTTTTATCGTGAAAAAACTAAAAGTATTTATCCTGCAATTTTCTTGCATTTTCTAGCAAATGTTCTTGGTTCAGTGCCAGCAATGATTATGGGTGTTATTTAAGATTATTCGATAAGTTGATAAATCTTTTCATAGTTTTGTAATTCACCTAAAATACGTTTAATGCAATCTATTCGCGAAATATATAAAATTGGCTACGGCCCGTCAAGTAGTCATGCTATTGGACCGGTTCGTGCATCAGTAATTTTTTTGGAGAAAAATCCTGAAATTGAAAACTTTAAAGTTACCCTTTATGGCAGTTTAGCAGCTACAGGAAAAGGTCATCAAACAGATGTTGCCATTGAAAAAGCATTTTCACCTAAGAATGTTGAAATTATTTGGAACGCTGAAGAAGAATTGCCTTTACATCCAAATGGGATGTTGTTTGAAGCATTCGCTGATGATAAAAAGATTGATGAGTGGACAGTTTATAGTATAGGTGGTGGCGATTTGCGTGATGACACAGGTATATTAAATGATGAAGTTGTTTATAAGCATAAAACACTCTCAGATATTCTTGAATATTGTAGTGGAAACGGAAAAACATTTTGGGAATATGTCGAAGATTGTGAAGGTCCTGAAATTTGGGATTTCTTAAAAGATGTATGGGGAATAATGAAAAGTACCATTGTTCAGGGATTGGATAATGAAGGCGTTTTACCAGGAGAAATAAAATTGCCTCGTAAGGCAAGTAATTATTTCATGAAAGCTCAAAATTCGAAAGGAGCAATGCAAAACCAAGGAATGCTTTTTTCTTTCGCCTTGGCAGTTTCGGAGGAAAATGCGGCAGGAGGTGAAATTGTAACAGCGCCTACTTGCGGTTCATCTGGAGTGTTACCTGCAATACTTTACTATTTGGAAAGAGAAGAACATATAAATGAATCAAAAATATATAGAGCTCTGGCAACAGCAGGACTAATAGCTAATATAGTAAAACGTAATGCATCAATTTCCGGAGCAGAAGTTGGGTGTCAAGGTGAAATTGGTACTGCATGTGCAATGGCAGCAGGAATTGCCGCACAAATAATGGGAGGTTCATTACGCCAGATTGAGTACGCAGCAGAAATGGGCTTCGAGCATAACTTAGGTTTAACTTGCGATCCGGTGTTGGGATATGTTCAAATTCCGTGTATTGAGCGAAATGCTATTGCTGCTGGAAAGGCTTTGGAATGTGCTGTTTACGCTTTGTTTTCTGATGGTGGTCATAAGATATCCTTCGACGAAGCAGTAAAAACTATGGCCGAAACAGGAAGAGATATTCAAAGTGCATATCGTGAAACAGGAATTGGTGGTTTGGCAAAAAACTGGAAACCTTTTCATAAATAATCAAACAATTTTGTAATTGTGTTGTTTGAGATAACTATTTATATTTGAAATAAAAAAAAGATATTATGTTTTCAGAAGGATTGCTATTTGCTTTTGGTTTAACACTGTTTGCTGGTTTATCTACTGGAATTGGAAGTGTTCTTGCCTTTTTTACAAAAACTACAAATACTAAATTCCTTTCTATCGCATTGGGTTTCTCGGCAGGAGTAATGATTTATGTTTCTATGGTAGAAATCTTTTTTAAAGCAAAAGACTCTCTTGTTGCAGAAATGGGATTAAAAACCGGATCGTGGGTAACTGTTGCTTCATTTTTTGGTGGAATGTTATTTATTGCACTTATTGACAAGTTGATACCTTCTGTTGAGAATCCTCATGAAATTCGTATGGTGGAGGAAATGGATGAGAAAGCCAAAAAAGAACATAAGAATAAGAAATTAATGAAAATGGGAATGTTTACAGCATTGGCTATAGCAATTCATAATTTCCCGGAAGGTTTAGCAACATTTACTGCTGCCTTAACCGACCCAAGTTTGGGTATTGCCATTGCTGTGGCTATTGCAATTCATAATATACCTGAGGGAATAGCAGTTTCAGTTCCGATATATTATGCTACCGGCGATAAAAAGAAAGCGTTTTGGTATTCATTTTTGTCGGGATTGGCAGAGCCTGTTGGTGCATTTATAGGATATTTAATATTGATGCCTTTTATGTCTCCATCGTTATTCGGAATTCTTTTTGCCGGAGTAGCCGGAATAATGGTTTTTATTTCTATTGATGAGCTTTTACCAGCAGCACGTGAATATGGCGAGCACCACTTATCAATTTATGGTTTAGTGCTTGGAATGGCTGTAATGGCTGTTAGTTTACTTATGTTTATCTAATTTTAGTATCAAGATAAGAGATACAAGTATCAAGACACAATCTTAAACTTTAATTTTTGTATTTGTCATGCTGAGTTTATCGAAGCATAGACAAGCTTATTTTTTGTAATTAATCGGTAGAAGTAGTAATATTATTTTACTACCTTTAATTTGAGAAAATTACAAATACCTGTTATGAGAAAAATTCTAATTTTATTTACCCTACTGTTTTTGATTACAAACCTAAAAGCACAGCATCATATTGTTTTTTTATTAACGGATTTTGAAACAAATTACCCTAATCATGGTCTGGGAGGATGGTTAACTGATAGTATAAACCCCTGGATAATTGATGAAACCAATCCCGAAAATATATGGCAAATAGGCGAACCCTATAAAGCCTCTTTTGACACAGCATATTCTACGCCTAATGCTATCATGACAGACACTTTAAACCCTTACCCAGTTAATAATCACTCAACTTTTGAATATTTAATTACAAAACCCGAATGGGCAAAAGACAGGTGTTTAAGCGCTATATCCATTCAGTTCATCCATTTGTTCGATACAGACACCCTTAAAGATGGAGGTTATATAGATATTTCTTATAACAAAGGAGAAACCTGGACTAACATTATTGATGATACAAAACCGTATTCTTTACATACTTACTTTTTATATGATAATTCAGATACCTTAACGGACAATAAAAGAGGATTTTCAGGCAATTCAATAAATGAATGGAATGAAAGTGGAATTTCTGTGACATTTAAAGAAGAGGATGCAATAGAAATCGATTCTGTAATCATTAGATTTAATTTTATTAGTGATGATATAAATAATAGTAAGGTTGGGTGGATAATAGATAATATTCGTTCTGAAATTTATGATTTTTGTAACATAGGAATAAGTGATCCTGAAGATGAATTAGAAACTTTTGTTTATCCAAATCCGGTTACGGACATATCCATTATAGAATTGCCTGAAATTAATAAAAAATACAAAGTTCATATTTATAACATACAAGGGCAAGAAGTTTACAACTGTGTTTCAAATGACTTTATTGAAATTAACCAAAACGATTTTAATGCCGGCATTTACTTTTATAAAATTACCAATTCTGAAGATAAAATCAACACAGGAAAATTTATTGTTAAATAAAAACATCCAAAGTTTCAAAAACCTCGGATGCTTTTTATAATTGTGTTTAGAAAATCTCAATACTTGATACTAATATCTCTTATCTTTTTTAAAACGGCTTAAACCCAATAATATCTCTTACTTCTTTAATTGTTTTTGAAGCACTTTCGCGCGCTTTTTCAGCTCCCATTTTTGCAACCTTACGTAAGTATTCATCATTCGATTTAATATCGTTTATTTTTTCTCTTATTGGAGAGATGAAAATATTTATATCTTCTGCTAATTGCTTCTTTAAATCACCATATCTAATCTCACAACTTGCATACTTTTCTTTAAAGAAATCAATAGTACTCTTATCCGAAACAACATCCATTAATGTAAATAAATTCTGAATTGGCTCTGGCATTTCAGAGTTCATTTCTGTTGGTCCACTGTCAGTAACTGCACGCATTACTTTTTTCTTTAAACTTTTTTCATCATCAATAAGAAAAATACCATTTCCTTCCGATTTTCCCATTTTTCCCGTTCCATCTAAACCAGGAATTTTAATTAAATTTTCTCCAAAATTAAATGGTTGAGGCTCAGTAAAATATTCAACATTGTACATATTGTTAAATCGACGTGCAAATTTACGAGCCATTTCAAGATTCTGTTCCTGATCTTTTCCCACGGGAACTTTGGCAGCATTATGGATAATAATATCAGCAGCCATTAACACTGGGTAAGTTAAAAGTCCAGCATTTACGTTCTCAGGATTTTTACGAACTTTGTCTTTAAATGATGTAGTACGCTCAAGTTCACCAACGTAAGCATTCATATTTAATAATAAATATAACTCTATAACTTCAGGAACATCACTTTGCAAGTAAATAGTTGCTTTTTCAGGATCTAAGCCACAAGCTAAATACTCTGCTAAAACTTGTTTTACACTTCCGTGTAGGTCAGCAGGTGTAGGGTGGGTTGTTAATGAGTGATAATCAGCAATAAAGAAAAAACAGTTGTTCTCATCTTGCATTTTTAAAAAATTCTTCATTGCCCCAAAATAATTCCCTAAATGAAGATTCCCCGTTGGTCTAATTCCACTTACAACCTTTTCCATAGTATTTTATTTAATTTATTGATTGATTATAGTAATTTTGCAAAAGTAAAAAATGTTTGTTAATAAATAAGCTTCTTTGATTGCTTTTAAATGTTATTGTAAGAGAAGTAGATAAATTATAATAAGATGGTTGGTATAGCAAGATTTTTATTGATATTATTTATCATATTTTTTATAGTAAGAATATTTACAAGGTATGTTTTTCGCTCGTATGTTAAGAATATGAAAAGGAATTTTGAAAATCAGCAAAATAAAAACAATAATAAAAAAGAAGGTGATGTTACGATAAATACAAAACCTAAAACAGGTAAAAAAATTGATAAAGATGAAGGCGATTACGTTGATTTTGAGGAAATTAAAGAGTAGCTTTTTGATTTATTTTACTAAGTTTTAAACTTTTAACTTGGAACTTGAAACTCAAAACTAAATTACCAGCCTCCTCCACTAATAATAAGTCCTGTTGAATATGTTACACCACTTAACTGAAAAGGCATTGCAATATAAGGTTCTAGTATAGCAAGGCCAAATAAGTTAATTCTAAGTGATGCACCCAAACTATATATTGGTGTGTAGTAATTTGCGGTTGGATTCCAATAATATCTTATGTCGCTTGTTGATAACCATGGAAATTTGTCTTTATTCCAGGTTAAGCCTGCATCAAAAAATAAAATAATATCTGAAAACAAGTAGCCTGATTTTATTAATGAAAATCTTTTTACTCCGGTAAATGGAATTCTAACTTCGGAATTAAAAACAATGATTTTACTTCCCATTATTTTATATAAATCTAAGCTATTTTCTGCACTATTATCAGTTTTAAAAAAGGCATTAAAATTGTATCCTCTCATAATGTATTCATTTCCTAAAAAGAGCGGATAGATTCTATTAGCGTCTTTACCATATCTTCCGTAATGAAGTGCTCTAAATGCTAATCCAACATGATTAAAATAAAAGTATTTTCTTGCGTCAAGAGATAAGCTTGTAACAGAGTAGCTGTCAAACATTTGTCCGGCTTGAAATCGGTATCTATAACCTGTCATTGGAGAGGTTATTCCAAAGGTAGAATTGTCGCCAACGAATGCTATATATGCACTTCCAACATTAAAGGGGTCAGGAACATTATTAATTTTTACTTTGGATTGATAGTAACCATTTATGTACGTAATGCTATCGATCCTATAGCTATATCTGGCATATGACAAACCTCCTTCAAAACGTAACTTTAAAGAAAGTGGATATTGCGAAAATAAAGATAGATTTTCTTCAAAGATTCTAATTTGATTAAAATTTTCAACAAATATATATGTATCCGAATCTATTTCCTGAAGATAACTTTGGTAATACATTGTTCTGTATGGAAAATGAGAAAATGATCCTCCCCAGGTAATACGTTTTTTTGAATTTATATAAGCCAGTTGCCCCCCAAAATCATAAACTTCACCATTAACATTTAGCAAAGTATATATTTGATGCTGTTTTAGCATATCACTAAACAGCATACTAATACCTCCCGAAACAAAAGTCCCATAAGAACTTTGAGCAATACCCATACCCGTAGATCCAAGATATTCCAGTTGAAATTTAGGATCGTAATCCTGAACTTTAAAAGAATCTTCAGGTAATTTGTTATCATAACTTAGATTATGTTCGACAATATCAATTAATCTTGATTTTCCAGGAGGTAAAGTTTCAGCTTCCAGATTAACCATATTTGGATTTACAGGAATTTGTAGAAATTCATCAGGATTTGCGAGATAAATCTCATACTTTTTATTCTTATAAAGTGTGTATGCAACCTGACCAGTACCTCTTGAAACACTATAAGCAGGTGCGAGATCTGTTATGCCACTAATTCCTGTGGCAAATTTTGTTAGCTTAAAAACCTCTCCGGTATGCAAATGGTATTTGTATAAATTTCTGAATCCATCGGCGTTTGATAAGAAATATAGTGATGAATCCGAAGGAGAATACTGCGGGCTATAAATATTTGCTCCTGGAAATAAATTATAAACTATAATTTGTTTGGTCTCTTTTTTAAGAATGCATAACCTATAATTTCCATATATCTGATTCTCCAAATCAGTGTCGGGACCTCTATCTGAAATAAAAGCTATATCACTTCCATCTGCAGACCAAGAAGGTTGAAGGTCTGAGTAATAATCATCTGTAAGTTGTTCAAGATTTTTATTTTCAAGATTATATATGTATAAATCACTTTTACCTTTAACCAAACCATTGAATAAAATTAATTTTCCATCTGGCGACCATTCGGGATTATTCAAAGCATCAATTCCTTCTATTTTAATTTCTTCTGTTGATATTATTTTATCATTTTTAAGCCTTGCAATAAATAATTTATTGGTTCCTTTTGTAAAGGTGGTCATGATATATTTTTTACCATCAGGAGACCAAGAACCAGCTTCTTCTATATAATTAAAGTCATCAATGTGTGATTTTCTAAGAGACGATGTTAGTTTTGAAACTATTTTAGCATTTTCTGTTTCAGCAAGAAGTAAATCTATATTAATAACTTTTTTATTGGAAAGAAAAGTAATTTTTTTACCGTCAGGACTTAAAACTGGAGACAGGTTTATTTCGCCAGCACTTTCAGTGTTAAACATAACCTTGCCTAACGGTGCAATAGTATCCTTAAAAAATGGATTGTAATGATCTTTCATTGCATTATCCCACAGTACTGATAAACTATCTGCATCAACTCCTAAATGCACTTTAAAAGAAAAATCCATTCCAGATTTTAATGATTGATAAAATAATGGTTGCATTACATTATCACCCCAAACTCCGGTTACATAAGCCCAAAATGCATGACCGTACCTGTAAGGAAAGTATTCTCCTTGTTTTCGAGTCATTTCTTTTAATGTTGGAACATCATCGTTAATAACAGCATCGCGCATCCACATTGATGTTCTGTTATCAGATGAACCAATTGATAGAAATTCAGCCATTCCTTCAATCATCCATAAAGGAGTGTTCATTAGAGACTGGAAAGATAAACTATCATTTTCTCGTACAAGATTATATTGGAAAACATGCACCATTTCGTGCCCAAGAACATGATCTGTTTCTTTGTTTGAAATCATTATAGGAATAACAACTCTGCTTCTTAAACCTTCTGTTACACCTCCTGTACCCACTCCAATAATTCCTGAAATTACAGAGGTTTGTTTAAAGTCTGTAGTGTTATTGTATAATATTAACGGACTGTTATCAAGTGTATCAGAGAACATTGCATAATGACGCATGTACCATCTTTCTGATAATTGACCCAGATTTAGAAGGAATGTATCATTCTTTAAGTAATTGTGAATTTCAAAATGGGGAGTGTTATAAACATCAAAATCAAAGCGTTCGTACATTACTTTATTTTGACCAAATTGAGAAAATCCTTCTGAGTAAAAAAAGATTATAGAAATTATTATTATCAGAGTTTTTTTCATATTCGTAAATTTAAAAAAAGATATTAAAAATAACATCAAATATTATGCGAAAATTGAAATCCTAATTTGAAATCTTTTATATAGTAATACCGTTTACTATTCAATTTGTCATATTTGTAAAAACAAATATGAATTGAATATGTAACGGCATTAACAATTCTAAACTTTAAATTAGATTTTAAATACGACATTTTGATGAAGAATTGGTATAAAAAGTATTTGTATAAATAATGAGTCTTTAATACTTAGTGTGAATATGAATAAAGACGTGTTGTTTATACCTTTTGAGGAATAATTTATATAAAATAAAAAAGGGAGACAAAGCCTCCCTTTAAAATTTATATTATAAAGTTCTTATTGATTCTCTTGTCCTGATTTCTTGTAAGATCCAATTAGAATAGGATACAGATTTACGGTTACACCTAATGAAGTACATTCATTAATTACTTCGCCTAAATTATAATTTGTTAGATCTCCTTCTAATGGAGGAGCATCTCCAATAACGATCATTATTCTTTTAGAACTAGAAGCCCATGACATATCTCCTACTGCATTTACAATACCATCATAAACAGATTCTGGATAATCGCCACCTCCATAAACTGAAATTCCATTAATGAAAGAAGAAGTAACAGAATAAGTTGAAGTTAAATTTGTATAGTCATACCATCCTGTAGGATCTTCATTTAAGTCATTGTAAACAGCAGCACCAACTCTTGTTCCTGAAGGAAGTGATGCCATTATACTTGCAATTGCCTGTTGAACTTGGTATATATCATCACCCATACTTCCTGTATTATCAATAAGGAAAACCAAATCGGTATTAGGAACAGCGTGATTAGCAATAATTTCGTTAATCATTGTTGGAACTTCGGATGCATATAAAGCATTATACGTTAAACCATCAGTATAATCAGCAAGAGCATCAAAAGCTTCTGAAGTAGTTAGGTATATTGTTGTTCCCATAATCGGCTCGCTTCTTGAACCTCTAGAATCTCCACTATAGGCTTCAACCTGATAGTAGTAATAAGAACTTGATACTACATCAAAATCTTCATAGAATGTTGAGCTTGTTGAACCTATTAGTGTATAAGTTAAATCAGTTATGTCGTCATAATAATCATCATAATCTGCTCGGTAAATATTATACCCTTCAGCATCGGAAACAGCATCCCAGGAAATCTCAATTTTTAGAGCATAGTCGTCACTAGTATAAACATTTTCAACGGTTGAAAGATCTACATCTTTATCACACGAAACCATAAAAAGAGCAACAAGAGAAATTGCCAGAAATAAAAACTTTGTTTTTTTCATAATAATTTTTTTGTTTTAGTAGATAATTAAAATTTGTATATCTAAGTTAATAAATAAAAACTTTAAAATCAAGATAATAAAAAAAAGAATTAAAAAGATAACAATTTGATGAACATTAAGTTCAACAAGATGAAAGTGCAGTTTTATTTGATTAGTTTCACGAAAGGATTATTTACTTAAACAAATCAGAATTGTTTGTGCTTTCGTAAATGTCATCAATTAATAGTACGCTTTTTTTAGATGCTTCAACTGCTAGTTGGTCACATCTTTCATTCTCGGGAATATTTGCGTGTCCTTTTACCCAATGAAATTTCACTTTATGTTTTCTATATATTTTAAGAAATCGAATCCAAAGGTCCGGATTTTTCTTTTTTTTGAATTGTACTTTTTCCCACCCAAAAACCCAACCTTTCTCAACTGCATCGGATACATATTTGGAGTCAGTATATATTTCTACTTCACTATTTTGATTTTTTAAAGCTTCTAAAGCAATAATCACTGCTAATAATTCCATTCTGTTATTAGTAGTTTTACGGAAACCTTCGGAAAGCTCTTTGCGATGTTGTCCTGCTTTCATTACTATTCCATAACCTCCCGGCCCGGGATTTCCGCGTGCAGCGCCATCGGTATATATTACAATTTTTGACATAAATAATATTTAAGCTATAAATATAAAAAATAAAGGGATACAGTTTACTGTATCCCTTCAAATGATATGAATTTATCTTATTATACAAATTCTTTATCAAAATGTCGTATTTAAAATTTAATTTAAAGTTTAGAATTGTTAATGCCGTTACATATTCAATTCATATTTGTTTTTACTAATATGACATATTGAATAGTAAACGGTATTATTTAACGATTGTCATTTCTTCAATTAAACGTTTTGCTCCTGCAAATTTGTCAATAATAAACAAAGTGTATCTAATATCAACACTAATGGTTCTTTGTAATTCAGGTTCAAAAACAATATCACCACTCATTGCTTCCCAGTTACCATCGAAAGCTGTTCCAATAATTTCACCTTTTCCATTAATTACAGGACTTCCGGAATTTCCACCAGTAATATCATTTGTTGATAAGAAAGCTACTGGCATTTCTCCTGATGGCAATGCATACTGTCCATAATCTTTATTAAGATAAAGCTCTTTAAGTTTTTCAGGTACAACAAATTCCCAGTTATCAGGATCTTCTTTTTCCATAACACCTTTTAAAGTTGTTATGTAATCGTAATGAACTGCATCCATTGGGAAATAATCTAAAATTTCACCATAAGTAAGACGCATTGTAAAGTTTGCATCCGGATACATTGGTTTGCCATCATTCATTTCCATTATACCTCCAACAAATAGTCTGTGTCCTTTATCAAAATCAGCATATAAAGGCTCAATCTCATTGTATAATTCACGGTACTTAACGATGATAGAATTTGAAGCAATAATTGCAGGATCTTTTGCAAGTTTCTTTACAGAAGGTTTTTCTAAGAAAGCCCATAATTTAACAGTATCAGTTAAAATTGACTTTTCATAAACATCATCAATATATTTACTAAAATCGTTTTTATACTTTGATTCAATAGTATTAAAAATATCAGGTTGATGTTTTTTCTCAACGTTTTCTGAAAAGATCTTAAACATTGCTTTCGCTACTTTTTGATCAGTAGGAGCATTATAGTCTTTGTAAAAGTCACGTGCTTTTTCTTTTATTTCATTAATTGCCTTTTCTACATCTTCAGGATTGTCTGAAGCCAAATCACCTTGGAATCTGACCATATTGTATGCGATAGATATTAGCTCTGTGCCTCTAAAAAGAGATTCAATGATATATTGAGTTACATGAGATGCTTCTTTTTTACTTTCAACAGAAGTTTTAATTAGGTTTAAAGCTTCACCATATTTTTCCTGGCGTTCTGTATTATCATTAAGCCATTTTGTAAAAGCTTCTTCTTCTTGCTTCTTTTTATCAACTATTTTTAGTTGTTTTAAAGCTTTACTCATACCAATGGCATTTTTCCAGTAATTGGCTGAGCCAGAATATTTCGAAGCATATTTAATCTGAATTGCTTCATCAGCTAACATATCTTCTAATAGTATTTCCTGACGAATTCCTCGAATGTAAATACGATTTGCATTTTCAAGGTTAATTGTATTTTCAACTTCCCATGAAGTCATATATCTATCTGTTCCTCCAGGATAACCTAAAATCATGGCGAAATCATTCTTCTCAACACCTTTAAGTGATACAGGTAAATGATGTTTTGGTTTATAAGGAACATTATCCTCTGAATATTCGGCAGGTTTATTGTCTTTGTCTGCATAAATACGGAACATTGAAAAATCACCAGTATGACGAGGCCACATCCAGTTATCAGTATCAGCGCCAAATTTACCTATTGATGATGGTGGCGCTCCAACCATTCTTATATCAGTAAATTTCTCATAAACAAGCAAATAATATTTATTACCTCCATAAAAGCTTCGTACTTTCGCATCATAATGAGTATCTTCAATTGCTTTTTCAGCAATAATTTTACCGGTACTATATGCTGTGTCTTGTCTCTCTGTTTCAGTCATTTCGTTAGTAAATACTTCATCTATCTGATCTGTTACATCTTCTAAACGAACTAGAAAAGTAACTGCAAGATCAGGTGTTGGAATTTCTTCTTCCATTGACATAGCCCAGAAACCATCATCTAAATAATTATGTTCAGGTGTACTGTGTTGTTGAATAGCTCCATAACCACAGTGATGATTAGTAAGTACAAGACCTTTGTCAGATATTAATTCACCTGTACATCCGCCACCAAAAATTACGATTGCATCTTTTAAGCTTGTATTGTTAACACTATAGATTTCTTCTGCAGTTAACTCACAACCCATCTCGTTCATTTTTTCAATGTTCAATTGTTGGATAAGTGATAACAACCACATCCCCTCATCTGCTTTAACATTTAAATTGAAAACAAGAAAAATGCTAACAACAGCAATTAATAGTTTTTTCATTTTATTTTGAATTGATTAATAAATTATAATTCCGAATTTTTTGTGCAAAGATATTAGATGAATTATATTTTACAAAGTTTAAACCCTAACAATAATATATTTTGTTTTTTAACATACCTTTGTTTCGAATTTTTGATCAATAAATTAGGCTTAAGTCAAATAGCTATGACAGAGAATAAAAAGGATATACTTACTTTATCTTTAGATGAGATAAAAGAGTTTTTAGTTAAAAAGGGAGAAAAAGCTTTTAGGGCAAAACAAATTTACGAATGGTTATGGAAAAAACCTGTGAATAGTTTTGAGGGGATGACTAATATTTCAAAGGATTTAAGGATTTTATTAAATGAAAATTTTGAGTTACAGTCGGTAAGTATTGAAGACCTCCAAGTTAGCAAGGATAAAACTATTAAGCTTGTTTTTAAGTTATTTGATGGTGCTTTAATTGAAGGAGTATTAATTCCAACTGAAAATAGAGCAACAGCATGTATATCATCACAAGTTGGATGTAACTTAGGTTGTGAGTTTTGCGCAACAGCAAAATTAGGATTAAAAAGAAACTTAAGTGTTGGTGAAATTTATGCTCAGGTAGCAGAAATAATGAACCTTGCGAATGAAAAATACAATCTGTCGCTTACAAATATTGTTCTAATGGGAATGGGAGAGCCATTACTAAATTATGATAATGTTTTAAAAGCGATGGAAATGGTTTCTTCTGAAGATGGACTTGCGATGTCGCCTCAGCGTGTTACACTTTCAACGGTTGGTTTACCTCGAATGATTAAGAAACTTGCTGACGATAAGATTAAATTTAATCTGGCAGTATCATTGCATTCGGCCAACGATAAAAAAAGAAGTGAGTTTATGCCTGTAAATCAGAGAAATTCATTAATGGAACTAAGAGATGCTTTGATATATTTTAATGAAAAAACAGGACAACGAATTACTTTTGAATATTTATTGATGGAAGGTATAAATGATTCATTAAAAGATGCAAAAGAGTTTGCAGAATATTGTAAGAGCTTTCCAGTGAAGATTAATATTATTGAATATAATTCTACAAGTGATAAACGTTTTAAAAGATCATCAAATACTGCTTTTGATGAGTTTGTTACTTTCTTAAAAGGCAGGAATTTAATTGTTAATATTCGCCGTAGCCGAGGAATGGATATTGATGCTGCATGTGGACAGTTGGCTGGTAAGAAGAAGTAAATTATTAAAAATCCAGACTTAATTGATCGTCTAAAAGTCGAAATGTCATTCTGTGATACTGAGTTGTTCCAAAATCTTTAATTGCCTGTCGGTGTTCTTTTGTTGGATAGCCTTTATTTTTCTTCCAATTATATTCAGGATGATTCTGGTGTAAATCCTTCATGATATCATCACGATACGTTTTAGCAAGAATGGATGCAGCTGCGATTGAATAATATTTTGCATCGCCTTTAATAATTGTTTTATGAGGAATGTCTTGATATTTAATAAACTTATTGCCATCTATAATAATATGATTAGGTCTTGTTTTTAAAGAATCCAATGCTTTGTGCATTGCCATAATTGATGCTTTTAAAATATTTATTTCATCAATTCCTTTATTATCAATTATTCCAATTGCATATGAAATTGCCGTTTCTTCAATTTCTTTACGAAGCAAATATCTGTTTTTTTCGTTTATTTTCTTGGAGTCGTTTAGAATGGAATGAGTAAAATCGGGATGTAAAATAACAGCTGCTGCAACAACGGGCCCTGCAAGACAGCCTCTGCCAGCTTCATCACAACCAGCTTCAATCGCTTCTTCTTTATAATAATTTAATAAAGGTTCGTGATTATTCATTTAATACTTTTTCAATGCTGTTCCAGAATTTGTCTGCAGTTTTGTCCCAGCTAAATTTTTGCCTCTGAGCTTTTCCTTTTTCTATTAATTCTATTCTGAACTCTTTATTTTCATAGATCTTAATCATTGCGTCAGCAATAGAATTTACCGAATATGGATCTACAAATAGAGCAGCATCACCAGCAACTTCAGGCATCGAAGTCACATTTGATGTAATAACTGCTGTTTCACAATTCATAGCTTCTATTATTGGAATTCCAAATCCTTCAAAATAAGGAACAAAAGTTAAAGCAAGTGCTGCACCATAAAGATTTTTAAGTTTTTTAGGACTAAGTCTTCCTGTAAAAATCACATCATTTTTTGAATTCATCCTGTTAAAGGCAGACTTTATTTTTTTTGTTTTAAACATCTTTTCTCCAACAATAACAAGCTTTAAATTACTTTTTGTTCTTGTTTTAAAAATTTGAAAAGCAGAGAGAAGATTAGCCACATTTTTACGAGGACTTAAAGCTCCTACGAAAATAAAAAAATCGTCACCCTCAGTATATTTCTTTTTGGTTTCTTTTTGTTCTTCTGCTGACGTTGGTTTAAATATTTCGTTTGATCCGTTAAAAACAACATCAATGTCTTCAGTATCAATATTAAATTGACTGGCAATATCTTGCTTCGAAAAATCTGACACTGTTACAATTCTTGTTGCTTTTTTTGCAAAACGCGGGAAGAAATATTGATAATAATTTCTTACACCAAAAGGAAAATCTTTAGGATTATGCATAAAACTAATATCGTGCATAACAGAAATTGACTGAACATCCGTGTCTAATGAAAGATATCCATCTGGCGAAATAAAAATATCAGCATTAATTTGTGTCAATATTTGTGATACGGATTTTTCAAACCAATAATAGAATAAAACCGGATGACGAGCCGGTGGCCCAATAACAATTGGTTGAACATTATCAGAAAAAATAAATTCTTTATTGAAAGGTCTATCGAAAATAAAAAAGAATTTATGCTCAGGATGATTTATAACAATCCTCTTTAAAGTTTCGTAGGTAAACCATCCGATTCCTTCAAGTTTATTTTTTAATAGTATTCGAGTGTTAACTGCTATATTCAAAAGCGGGTAGATTTAACGGATTATGATATCTTTGTAGCAAAGATGCTAAAAAATTGAAGAACTTTTTAAAATACATACTCCAAAAATCGCTTGGACTGCACAATTACCTTTATTTATTTGCAAGGGTTGTTATTCTCAGATTGCCTTACGATAAAAAAGAAAAGGATTTTTTAAAATTTATTGATTTAATTGAAGATGGAAACCATGTGTTAGATATTGGTGCAAATATTGGCGTAATGTCGTATTATTTCTCAACCAGATTTCCAAATTCTGCTATTCATTCCTTTGAGCCTGTTCCTGAAAATATGAAGGTATTGTTAAGGCTAAAAAGAAAATTGAGACTATTAAATATTAAAACATATCCTTTTGCTATTGGTAATAATTCAGGTAAAATCAATATGATAATGCCTGAGTTAAACAAGGCTTATTTGCATGGATTAAGTCATGTAAGTGAAGAAAATTCTCAGGATAAAGGAAAGAAATATGAAGTTGAAATTAAGAAATTGGATGATCTGAAAGAGTTTAAAGATCTGAAAGTAAGTGCAATAAAAATTGATGTTGAGGAATACGAGTTTAATGTGCTTAGCGGAGCACAAGATTTAATTGCAAAGAACAGACCTGTTATTTATTGTGAGCTTTGGGAAGGTGAGAATAGGGAGAAAAGTATGAACTTAATTAGTAGATTGAACTATAAGGTTTTTATAAATCAGGGAAAAAATCTAATTGAATTCAAAAACCAAAAAGGATATCAGAATTTTTTCTTTATTCCGATAGAACGTTGTGACAACCAGAAACTTTAGTAACTTTACATTTCTAATTTATTTGCTTTGAAAAGAATATTCTTTACAAACCTGTCATTATTATTACTTCTTAATCTGCTAATAAAGCCTTTCTGGATTTTTGGTATTGATCGTACTGTACAAAATGTTGTTGGCGCCGAAGAATATGGATTGTATTTTTCCTTGTTCAATTTTTCATTACTACTGAACATGTTGCTTGATTTAGGAATTACAAATTATAACAACAGAAACATAGCCCAAAATCAACAATTATTAAGTAAATCATTATCAAATATTATAGGCTTAAGACTACAGCTGGCTATTTTATATGCAGTGATTACAGTTGTTGCAGGTTTTATTATTGATTATGAGTGGCGACAATTTCAGTTGTTATTGTTCCTTATCTTAAATCAGTTTATAGCATCTTTTGTTTTATATCTTCGATCAAATTTAAGTGGTTTGCATTACTTTAA
>DAOUTQ010000224.1 GCA_030668615.1 Bacteroidales bacterium
GGCTATACCATAGTTTTAAAGAAACTTTCTGTTAAATACAATTCCATAAGTATTGTTACATATCATAATTTTATCGGGATATTTCTTTTTGCTCCCTTATTTTTTATTCTTGATTTTACTGAATTCAAGGCAACCGGATTTTCTGCCGAGGCATGGGTTCCATTGCTTGAATTAGCCATTTTTGGATCTTCATTTGCGTTCATTTTCTTTACTTTCGCAATTCGAAAAATAGGAATAGGAAAAGCCAACGCTTTTACAAACCTGATTCCTGTAATAACTGCAGTTATTGCCTATTTTGTACTGGATGAAATATTAAATATGAATAAAATTACAGGGATTTTATTAGTAATTGGAGGTTTATTCCTTTCACAAACTAAAGCTTCCGGTTTAAAGAATAAGATTCGTTCGTATATAAGACCAAGTGAATAATGAGCATTTTAGATCAAATATCATTATCGGAACTTAGAAACAGAGCTCTTGATTTAAAGCCCGAAACAAAGTTGTTTTTTGCAAAACTTCGAAAGAAAAAACCCAAGAATCTTGATAAGCTTGTTCATGAGCTACATAATGAAGTTTTTCAGGAAATTGATTGTCTAAATTGTGCTAATTGCTGTAAATCAATTAGTCCTACTTTATACGATAAAGATGTTGAGCGTCTGGCTAAACATTTTAAAATGAAACCTTCTCAATTTGTAAATGAATATTTATTTATTGATGATGAAGGTGATTATGTATTTAAACAAACACCTTGTCCGTTTTTATTGCATGACAATTATTGTATGGCTTATGAAAGTCGTCCAAAAGCTTGTAGGGAATATCCGCACACCGACAGAAAAAGATTTTATCAGATATTAAATCTTACACTAAACAACACTGAAATTTGTCCTGCAGTATTTGAAGTGGTTGAAAAATTAAAGACTAAGAAAGACGAACTTTAATTTACAAAAACGTTTAACCCTTCTTGTATTACTTTTATATTCAAAATTTCGCTCATTTCATCTGGTTCTCCGTCGAAATGAATTACATCAGGAGATTTCATTTTAACAATAATGCTTTTACACTGATAAGTCTCAAGATATACACTTTTATGAATGTTTTTCATGAATAACCGAGCACCAATTCCCGGAGCAGTAATTAAAGGGAAAGAACGCATTATTGCCACTTCCAGTTTACCATCTTTAATATCTGCATTAGGAGCAATGTGAGCATTATTACCATATTGCGAAGCATTGGCAAAAGTTATTAAAAACGCATCACGCATAATTGTAGTTCCGTTCATTGTTATTTCGTAGCGCTTGGGCTGGTATCTTCTAAATTCTGAAACTGTTGCTTTTATATAATTAGAAAATCCACGACCATCAAGTTTTGAAAACACATGACCAATATGAGCATCGAAACCAACACCTGTGGTGCAGAAAAATTTACGTTCGTTTATTTTCCCGTAATCTATTTTTGTTTGCTTGCCTTCTTTAATAAGATTTAATGCTTTTTTGGCTTTCATCGGAATATTTAAATGTCTAGCCAATCCATTACCTGAGCCTAAAGGTATTATTCCAAGTACTGCATCAGTTTCAACAACACCAGATGCAACTTCGTTTACTGTTCCATCACCTCCTGCTGCAACAATTTTATTAAATCCTTTATTGACATATTTTTTAACAATTTGAGTAGCTTCTCCTGCAAATTGAGTTACAATAATTTTAACCTCATATTCATTCTCATCAAACATTTGTTTGATCAAGTTTGGAATATAATCTTTTGATTTATTACCAGATACCGGATTTATTACAAATAAGATTTTTTCTTTCATCTCCACAAATTCTACTCAAAAACATTTAATTGAACCTGACAAAGTTAACGTGAAACATGAGTTTTTAAAAATATATACGGTGTTTTATTAATCATTTTACAGAAAACCTTTTATTTCGGATAATAAGATAAAATTCGAGACGTTTAGAACTAAATAAGCTCAAAGTTTAATAATCTAATGTTTCGTTATCTCAATATTTGTATTTTTGCCCAATGAAAAAATTATTGTTTGTCTTTTTCATCACCTTTTCTTTTCAGTTAAGTGCTCAAATCGGAGGTACACATACTTACGATTTCCTGAATTTAATTAATTCAGCAAGAGTATCTTCTTTAGGAGGTGATGTAATTGCAATAAACGATAATGATTTTAATCTTACTTATCATAATCCGGCATTACTTACACCCGAAATGAACCAAGATTTGGTGCTTAATTATGTGAACTATTTTACCGATATAAATTATGGTTATGCCGCCTATGCAACAAACATAAAAGATTATGGAATTTTTTCGGGCGGAATAGAATACATTAACTATGGTAAATTTATTGCTGCCGACGAAACAGGAATTGTAACAGGAGAATTTAAAGCAGCAGAATATGCTATAAACCTTCTTTATTCAAGAGCAATTGATAGCAGTTTTCGTGTTGGAGTGAATGTTAAGCCCGTAATATCTACGCTTGAGAAATACACTTCGTTGGGTATTGCTGCCGATTTTGGTGTTATTTACAATAAGCCCGGGAGTTTGTTTACTGCTGCCATGGTTGTAAAAAACGTAGGAGCACAATTAAAAACGTATACTAGCGAAAGAGAATCACTTCCATTTAATATTCAACTGGGTATTTCACAAAAGCTTAAACATGCTCCTTTGCTGTTTTCTGTCACATTAGATCATCTTGATAACTGGAGTCTTGCTTACGATAAACCAGAAGAAGAATCAGCTTTGGATCAATTGGGTGTTGCTGAAGAATCACAATCGACGATAGATAAAATTGCTGATGAGTTTATGAGACACGTGATATTAGGTGTAGAATTTATGCCTATAAACAACCTTTACATAAGAGCAGGATATAATTACCGTCGTAGACAAGAAATGCTTATCGAATCAAAAACTTCTACCATAGGTTTTTCATTTGGTTTTGGTGTTAAAATTTCAAAATTCTATTTGAGTTACGGACGTGCAACTTATCATTTGGCTGGAGCTTCAGATCACTTTTCAATAAGTACCAATCTGGATAGTTTCAGGAAAAATCTTTAAAAATACTTCCTTCGGTTAATAAAAGAATTTGCCTAATGACATTTTTGGATTTACCTTTGATGCTCAAATAAAATTCAGAATGATTAAATCAAACAAGAAAATTATAATTGCCATTGATGGATACTCTTCTTCAGGAAAAAGTACACTTGCAAAAGAAATCGCCAAATTGTTGGATTACAAATATATAGATAGTGGAGCAATGTATCGTGCCGTTACTTTATTCGCATTAAAAAATAATATCATCAATCAAAAGAATCATGAAGTTGATGTTAATAAACTAAGAAGCTTCATTGATCATATTAACATAAACTTCAAATACAATCCTGAGAAGAAAAATCAAGAGACTTATTTAAATGATGAAAATGTTGAAAGCGAAATTCGCGAC
>DAOUTQ010000115.1 GCA_030668615.1 Bacteroidales bacterium
AGAAGCAAAAGCAAAAACAGAAACAAAGAAAGCTGAAGTTAAAAAGCCTGCTGTACCACAGAAAAAATATTATATTATTGCAGGAAGTTTTAAAAATGAGAAATATGCCATTTCATATATGAACAAATTAAAAACCGAAGGCTACAATGCAGAAAAATTAGCTGAAAGAAATGGAATGTATGCTGTTAGTTTTAATTCCTTTGCCGATAAACGCAAAGCTATAGCTGAATATAAGTTTATAGCTCAGGAAAAGGGATTGCAAGCTTGGATTCTATATTACTAAACTTAAATATTTTACATACTTCAGAAGCCGCTTTAAAAGCGGCTTCTTTTATTTTCATAATAAAAAAACATCCCTTCTGGTTTAAAAAAGAAACAATCTTTTATAAAAATTACTTAATTTGCATTTTTAAATCCAACTTATCTCTTTTATGAATGGAAATTAAATATATTGATTTTATTGAACAAACTTTCGACTTTCCGCAACCAGAGTTTGACTTAGATGGTGAAAATCTTCTTTTTCACAAAATTCCTTTAATGGATATTATTAATAAATACGGAACACCTTTAAAATTTACTTATTTACCACAAATATCAAATCAAATTCAAAAAGCAAAAAAATGGTTTGAAAATGCAATGGCGAAAGTAAATTATAAAAGCAAATACCATTATTCCTATTGTACAAAAAGTTCTCATTTTAAACATGTGATTCACGAAGCACTAAAAAATGAAATCCATATTGAAACATCATCGGCATACGATATAAATATTGTAGAACAGCTATTTAAAGAAAAGAAAATAACAAAATCAAGTTATATTATTTGTAATGGGTTTAAACGTGATGCTTACATTGAAAACATTGCTCATTTAATCAATAATAATTACACTAATACAATTCCAATAATTGATAATTATAAAGAGTTAGATAGACTTGAAGATTTAATCGACGGACAATTTGAAGTTGGAATCCGTATTGCATCTGAAGAAGAACCAAAATTTGAATTTTATACCTCACGTTTAGGAATAGGCTATAAAAACATAGTTAATTTTTACTTAAAACAGATAGCTGAAAATCCTAACATAAAGCTAAAAATGCTCCATTTCTTTATTAACACAGGAATAAAGGACAATGCCTATTACTGGAGTGAATTAATGAAATGTTTAACCGTTTACGGAGAACTCAAAAAGGTTTGTCCTGAACTCGACTCCTTAAACATTGGAGGAGGTTTCCCAATTAAAAACAGCCTTTCATTCGACTATGATTATGAATATATGGTTGATGAAATTATTTCACAAATAAAGCTCTTTTGCGAAGCTAACAATATTAAAGAACCTCACATATTCACTGAATTTGGATCATTTACCGTTGGTGAAAGCGGAGGAACAATATATTCCGTTATTGGGCAAAAGAAACAAAATGATCGTGAAGCCTGGAACATGATTGATAGTTCTTTTATGACCACACTTCCTGACAGCTGGGCTATAAACAAACGGTTTATTATGTTGCCGGTTAACAAATGGAATAGCACTTATGAAAGAGTATTTCTGGGAGGATTAACCTGCGATAGTGATGACTATTACAATTCGGAACAACACAGCAATGCAATTTATCTTCCTAAATTTAACCAGAACGAAACTCTATATATTGGATTTTTTAATACCGGAGCGTATCAAGATACAATAGGTGGTTACGGAGGATTACAACACTGCCTTATTCCAGGACCTAAGCATGTAATTATTGATAAAGATAAGGACGGAAAATTTACAACACAATTATTCTCTGACGAGCAAAAACCTGAGGATATGCTCAAAATACTTGGATATTAAAAAAAGTACTTAACCTGCCTGCCGGCAGGCAGGATTGAACTAAAATAATAAGTGCCTAAAATTTATTAAACATTTTTAATATGAACTTTTGACATTTTAGACACTTAAAATTTGATATGAACTACGCAGGTATACCTGACGAATATGCAGAATTAGACAGCGCAAAAATTGTTCTGATTCCTGTTCCTTACGATGGAACAAGTACATGGATAAAAGGAGCAAATAAAGGTCCTGAAGCTTTTCTTGAAGCTTCTGAAAATATGGAAATGGAAAACATTCCTTTCTGGAGTTATTTTTGCCAGATTTCTGATTCCACAACAAGTTACGGATCATATTCAGGTGCAGTGCCCAACGAAAAAATTACATGGGGAAAACTCGACATTGATACACCAAAATTCATTGTTGAATCGGATGCAACTATTGTTGCACCACTTATTTTTGCGTGGTTACTTAATTGGTAGTTTTTAATGCTAAAAAACATGGGGAATAATAATCTGAGAAGCTCGGAATTTATTAATTATTGATTACTTTTGGCCCAAGATTTTAATAGCCTTGTATTTATATAATTCACAATTATTGCTCTTATTAACAATTGCAACTTCATCCTTTAAAAATTAGTTAAATAATAACGTGATTAAAATAGAATCATGTCTGAGAAAAATGAACCTTTAATTTGATATCAATGAAAAATTCAGTTTTAAAAATTACGGCTTTTTTAATAGTAGTTATCTCTAGCGGATGTGCCTCAGTTTATAAGCCAATTAATCCACCAGTAATTAATTATCAATCACATGACCTAAAAGATGGAATCAGCTTGTCTTATAAATACGATGTACTTAATGAAAAAGGAAACCGAAAATATTCAAAAAAAGAAAACCTTAAAGGAATAAGAGTCGTTTCTTTGAAAATCACAAACAATACAGATTCAGTAATTAATATTGGCAACGATATTATATTCTATTCAGGATACAAAAGGGTTCTTCCAATGGATCCTATAGTTGTGAAAAATAGCATTAAACAACATTCTGCTTCATATTTACTATATTTTTTACTTACTCCACTTAAATTGTATGTTACTAATTCAAATTCTGTAGAAACATACTCTATTGGCTATGTTCTTGGACCTGGAATTGCATTAGGAAACTTAGCATTGGCTGGAACTTCTAATACCAAACTATTAGAAGAACTAAATGCCTATAATATTCTTAACAGAGATATTAAAAAAGGTGAAACTGTTTATGGAATTATAGGAATTAAGGAACGGGGTTATAATCCAATTTCAATAAAAACAACAAAAACATTAAATACAAAAACAGACAAAACTGTTAAAATAAATGAATTTGTTTCATTAGAAGACATGTATGAACCTTCCAAAGAAGAAACCTATTCTAAATTAGAGAAGAACTTATATAAACTTGATTCAGACACATCGTTTGAAAGTTATTACAATAAAGTAATCGCTCTTGCTGTTGACTCAGAAATTGATACAATTGAATTAGTTAGTGAAACCTATTCTAATGGAAATCTGAAAGCCATAGGAATGAAAGCAAAACTTGCTTTTGGAAAAGGAGGTGATGATATATATTCAGACTCTTATTACTATAAAATTGGAACCTGGAGATACTTTTATGATAACGGACAATTAAAAACTCTGGTCGATTATAATTTGAATGAAAAGAAAGATGGAAGATATATTGAATATGATAAAGATGGAAATATTATAAAAAATCTTATCTTCAAGTCAGGGGAAAAGATTTATTAACAGAAGGTTCATAACAAATTTTTAAAATTTGCATCTTAGAATAATCAATATTGATGAACTTAGTATTGTTATCATGTTTACCTAAAGCGGAGTTACTTCGGAGTGATTTTCTCTCAGGCCTTTCAGCTATAAAATTCTATCCCAATAATAGAAATATCATCGAAAATTGAAGTGCTGCCTTCAAGAATTTTTTGTTGTTTTATGATAGTATTGATATTATCATCAATATCTTTTTCGTTAGAAATAACTTTCTCGACCTGTTCTGTTCCAAAGCTAACTCCTTCTTCATCTACCAATTCAACTAAACCATCGGTATAACAAAATAGTTTTGATTTTCCCTCAATCTTTAAACTTCCTGATTTTAATGTAGGTATTTCATCGAGCATACCCATTCCAACACAACCATCGCGAAGAAAGCTTTTTTCCTTTTTTTCAATATTGTAAAAAATAGGAGGATTATGCCCTGCATTAATGTATTTTAAAATTCGGGTTTTATAACTGTATTTGGCAATAAAAAGAGTAATAAACTTCTCTCCCTTTGCACTTGCCATAACTCTTTCATTCAGTTTTTTAACAATTTCTTTTAATGAATCTTCTGTAGTAAAAAGAGCTCGTAAGTTAGCCTGAAAATTTGACATAACTATGGCTGCAGAAATTCCCTTTCCCGAAACATCAGCAATACAAAATCCAAACTCATTCTCATTTAATTTGAGAAAATCATAATAATCACCTCCAACTTCAAAATGTGGATGATAAAAGGTTGATACCAGAATTTTATCGTTATTAGGTAAAATTGATCTGTCGGGAATAAGCATTGATTGCATCTTAGAAGCTAATTCAAGCTCTTTTTTTAATGCTTCCTGAGTTAATGAATCTTTATATAATCGAATATTTTCAATGGCAACTACAATAATGTTTGAAAGTGTTTGTATAAAATGAAGATGTTTTATGGTTGGACTAACTCCTTCTTTTTCTTCATCAATATCTCCAATAAGTACAAATGCTATTGGAATATTATTATTAAAAACCGGAATAATATTATCAAAAACCCTTAATGTTGGATTTGGAGATGCTGTAATAAATGAGATTTCTGTATGACTTTCCAGCAAATCCTTTTCAACATCAATGCGTTTTATTATTTGTTCTGAACAACCTGAACTCAAAATTAAATTCCAGGTTTTATCGAACTTAAATATTAGAATTTTACCAATATTTAAATCTTCACGAAGAATTTCTTCATACCTATTAAGCAACTCTTCTGTAGAAAGATTTGCATTAATTGCTTTCGTAATTGTAAGCAATGTGTTGAGCTTAAAAGTTGAAAGCTTTAACCGGTTAATTGATGCTTTTGAGCCGAGGTCCATTGGGTCTTAATTTCCTGATTTCCAATTTTGAATAAATATAGCAAAAATACAGGCAAAAAGAAAAAAATTACTCTTTAACCCGTTCGTTATATGAATTATCTCTAGTATCAACTTTAATTTTATCTCCGGTATTAACAAACAAAGGAACCATTATTTCAGCTTTTGTTTCTAATTTTGCGGGTTTTAGTGAAGATGTTGAAGATGTATCCCCTTTTAATCCTGGCTCTGTATAAACTACTTCTAACACAACAAATGGAGGTAGCTCACAATATAATGGAGTTTCTGTGTCGGCATGCCAAACGGCTTCAACGGTTTGTCCTTCTTTTAATAAATCAGGTGCGTTTAAAAGTTCTTTTTCAAATGCAACCTGTTCGAATGTTTCTGAATGCATAAAATGATAACCCATATCATCTTTATATAAAAACTGATAAGGACGACGTTCTATACGTTGTATATTTACTTTAACACCTGCATTAAAAGTATTGTCAATTACTTTTCCTGTTTTAAGATTTTTAAGCTTTGTTCTTACAAAAGCGGCTCCTTTTCCTGGTTTAACATGCTGGAATTGAGTTATAGTAAATAAATCGCCATTAAACTCTATACATAATCCGTTCTTAAAATCTGATGTACTTGCCATTTCTATTTTTTTTATCTGTTATATACGCAAAAGTAATGTAAATCATTGAAATATCTGTTTTAAAAATAAATTCAAACAAGAATTCCTCTAAAAAATATTTATTTAATTTTCTCTAAAGTATATTGTAATCCTGAATATTCTGTTAAATCACATTTTACCGATCCTATTTTTAAATCAATTTTAACCTGAAGTGGAATGTGGTTTTTATCTTTTGAAAGCCACATAGTAACATCATCTTCTGAATCGAAAATTCTTCCGGGTTCAACCACCGGAGAAAATTTCATGCTATTAAATTTCCCGAGTTTTGTCTTTATTTTTTCATCACCAACATATCTCATTTTCATTGGAAAAATTTCGTCTGCAAAATAGGTGTCAATAATTATTTCATCACCAATTTTATTAACTTCATTTCCAATTGTTTTTCGAAAAAAATAAAATGCACTTAACATATCGAGAATACCTTTAGGAACTTCTTGTTCTCCCGACTTCTGACTTACAACTTTATTTTCATCATGATAGTAAGTTACTTCATTATAATATCTGTAACTGCCTTCACTAATGTTTCTTACAGCCATTAAAGGTAATCCGTTATCAGGACTAAAAAAGCTTTCATAAATATCTCTTACCTCAAAAAGTTTATCTGCAATACCAATAGTACTTGCTTTTGCTTTTGCATAATAGGTTTGTTCATTATTATAAATTGAGTCTTTGAGAAGAAAAGTAGCTGTGCCTGCATTTAGCCATCCAAAATGGACTATATAAACCAACGATTCACCTGAAATAAATGGCTTTTCATTTATGGGGTAAGATGCCTTAAAACTTTTACTGCTTAGTAAAAGCAAAATAAAAATTCCTGTTTTAATGGCTTTAAATCTCATAAAGTATTGTTTTGAATTACAAAACAAATATTATGCAATTATTTGAATATGTTCTTTTTGGGAACTGTTGCAACAAAATCTTTAAGATAAAACGGCTCAAAGTATGCTACATCTTCAAATTTATTGTTTTTAAAATAATGATCAGAAATGTTTGCCATAAATCGCGATGATGGATGAAAATCCTCAATAAAAACAGCATTTTCGTGTTTTATGGTTTCCATTATTTTGGAAGAACCATCGCCAAAAAAGATCATTTTCTGTTTTTTCAGAATGTCGCTGTACGTATTCTCTTCAATAATTTCGGCTTTTACTTCCCGTAAAAAATCGCCTTTGTAATTAAAAAAAGCAGAATACACTTCCATTCTACGAGCATCAATCATGGGAACTAAAACAATGTCTTCATTTTTATCCAACTCTTTTTCAGAAATAACACCATTTGTCATAGACTCAAGGGTGTTTATGGCAATTAAAGGTAAATCCTTTGCATAACATATTCCTTTTGCAGTTGAAACTCCAATTCGTAATCCTGTATATGATCCGGGGCCTTTGCTTACACCAACTGCATCAAGATCATCAAATGTGTAATTGCTCTCTTTAAGCACCTGATCAATAAAAGTTGTTAGTAATCTTGCATGCGACTTTTGATCGTTGCTTTCTTTAAATGCTAAAACATTTCCGTCTTTAGAAATACAAGCAGAACAAACCTGCGTAGATGTTTCAATATTAAGAATTAAGGCCATACTTCACAATAAAACTTTAATGAACAGGCGAAATTAATCTTTCTCCTTAAATAACTCTTCTTTCTTTACAACCTTAATAAAAGATCCGTCTTTTAATTTTCTGGAAATTGCACTGTAAGGTGCAGTTATTACCTGATCTTCTATAGCAAGCCCTTCTGTGATTTCGATGTATTTATTATCCTGAATTCCTGTTTTTACTTCTCTGATTTTTGCTGAATCGCCTGAAACTACAAATACAAGTTCAACAATTTTTTCATCTATTTCAACCATTTCTGATCCATTTTCTGTTGAATCGGCTCTGGTTGTTACAGTCTGAATAGGAATTGTTAATATATTTGACTTTGAATTTGTCTGAATATCTACTGATGCAGACATTCCTGGTCTGAATGGATTTGGATTGTTTTTACCTACTAAATGTTGGTATGATTTCTTTAAAAGTAAAACTTTTACATCAAAGTTTGTAACCTGATCTGTTGACATCCCAGAAACATTAGCTGAATTAGCAATCTCGGTAATAATTCCTTTAAACGATTCTCCTAAATAAGCATCAACTTCAACAAGAGCAGTATCTTTTAATTTTACTTTAACAATATCATTTTCATTTACATCAACTTTAACTTCCATTCTGTCAAGATCAGCAATTCGTAAAAGTTCTGTTCCTGCCATTTGCATTGTACCAACAACTCGTTCTCCTTTTTCAATATTTAGCATAGAAATAGTTCCACTCATAGGAGCATAAATAGTTGTTTTTTTCAAATTTTCTTCAGCTTCGGATAAAGATGCTTCTGTACTCTTAACAGAATAACCAGAACCCTCAACTGTTTTTTTAGCAGCTTCCAGTTCTGCAGTTACCATCTCGAAAGAAGATAATGCTGTTTCATAGTCTGCTTGTGAAATTGTTTCCTGTTTCCACAACACTTTATTTCTTTCGTATGAATTTTTGGTCTGAGTATATTTTGATTTTATCTGCTCCAAATATGCCTGAGAATTAGCAAGATTTGCCTTTGCTGAATTTACTGTAGCTCTTGAACGATCAACAGCTGAAAGATATATGTCTGGTTTAATTTTTAACAACAAATCTCCTTTTCTAACTTCATCACCTTCTTTAATATGCAATTCAACAATTTCACCAGAAACATCAGGAGATATTTTTACTTCTGTCTCAGGTTGAATTTTACCACTTGCTGTAACAACTTCTATTAAGGTTCTTATTTCGGGATTTTCAACACTTACTTTAATTTCTACTTTTCCTCCAAACCATCCTGCTTTTTTTCCGATTACAGCAAATACGATAAGAACTACAGCAGCAATTAGTAAATATTTTAATAATTTATTGCTTTTCATATTAATTCAATTATTTAGAAATAGAATTAACAAATTTATGAAAACATAATTGTTTTTAAAGATTAATTTATTCATTTTTTCAACATTTCATATTATATAAAAAATAAGTTGGTTTTGTACTAAAACATACGATTCCGTATAATTGAGATTGGAATTTTTGGATTAAACAACATTTTATTATTATTGCAAGATGCCGGAAAAAATAATTCATGTCGAAAGTATTGGAAATGTTAAGTTCCGAAAAAATAAAAGATCAAGAAATGTAAGCATTTCAATTCGCCCAGAAAAAGGAGTTGTTGTAATCTTCCCATATTACGTAAGTTATCGGTATGCATTAAATGTTGTAGAAAAAAAGAGGACTTGGATATTAAATCATTTGCCTAAAATTGAAGAATATAATACTAAGCGAACAATATTTAATGAAGCTAGTTCATTTAATACCAGATATCGAAAACTAATTATTGAGAAGAATGCTGACAGCGTTATAAAAACTAAAATAAATTCTGAATCAATAATCATTTCTTATCCTGAAAATATTGAAGTTAATAATTCAGATTTACAGGAAATAATAAGAACTACAATAATAAAAGCTCTTCGAAAAGAAGCAAAAGAATATCTACCTGAACGAACCCTAATCCTCTCAAAAAAATACAATTTTAAATTCAATAAAGTTTTTATTAAAAATAACAAAACACTTTGGGGAAGTTGTTCCGGTAAAAACAACATAAATTTAAACTTGCATTTGCTTCGCCTACCCGATCATCTTATTGATTATGTGATAATTCACGAGCTGTGCCACACTGTTCAGAAAAACCACGGAAAGCATTTCTGGAAACTCATTGATTCTATCCTTGGTGATTCAAAAAAAATATCAAAAGAACTTCAAAATTATTCAATACAAATTTATTAATGCCGGCAAGCCTAATATTTGCTAATCAAAATTTGATTTTTTCCTAAATTAGTGTAAGTTTAAAGGTTATTTTCAATAAGACCTGAGTATGAAGATTAATGCAAAAATGCTGGTTTATATCCTTACGACTTCAATGCTAATTTTTATTGCATCAGTAGGGTATCTAACTATAAAATCAAGACAATTAGTATTACAAGAAGCGCGCGAAGTTGCTAACAAAAACGCACACGAGTATGCAAATCTGATTAAATCTGAATTAACTTCTGATTACAATATTACAAAAACACTTGCTCAGGCCGGACAAGCATTTCAATCATTGCCTTGGGAAGACTGGAATAAAGTATTTCTGGAACAACAGCTTTATGTTATCACAGAAAATCCACATTATCTTGCAATAGCTACAAGCTGGGAGTTAAACTATATTGATCCAGATTGGGATAAACCATTTGGTCGCTACATGAGTGGTTGGGTCAGAGATCCTGATGGGAATATAAATCAGATTGAATTGCGATTAAACACAGATGGTGATGACATAAGCGGGAATTATTATGCAATGAAATCATCGGGAGGTTCAATGATTGTTGACCCAAGGATTTGGTCTCCAACAGGCAAAGAAGAAGATCAGTACATAAATACAAACATTTCAGTTCCAGTTAAGTCAGGAAATACATTTATAGGGCTTGCCGGAATTGATGTTGACCTAGAGCGCTTCCAAAACATTGTTAGTAAAATAAAGCCCTTTAACAATAGTTATGCTTTTTTGTTATCTAACGACGGAACTATTGTTGCTCATGCAAACTCTGCATTAATGGGTAAATTAATTAGTGCTGAAAATCCTGTGTTAAATGAAAAATTTAATATTATTGAAAATGTTCAATCAGGAAAAAATTTCTCTTTTATATTTAAAAATCAGAACAATGAGAAAGATTTTTATGTTTTTGCTCCAATTAAAGTTGAAAACGTAAATACTCCATGGTCATTAGCCATAGTGGTTCCAAACCAGATTATAACATCAAAAGCCAATACAATTTTATACAAAGCCGTGTTAGTTAGTCTGTTAGGGCTACTGCTGCTTACTATTGTAATCTGGATTATTGCCAAGAACATTACTGATCCTATTATTAAAGTTACAGATATACTTAAGAATCTGGCAAAAGGGAAAATTAGCGAATCGTTAATAATGGAAGTTAAAACTAATGATGAGGTTGGTGAAATGACTCAGGCATTAAATACTTCTATTCGCGGACTAAACAATAAAGCTGAATTTGCCAATCAAATTGGAACAGGAAATATTGATTATAACCTGGAACTTGCAAGTGAAGAAGACATGTTAGGACAATCTCTTCTTAATATGCGAAGTAGTTTATTAAAAGCTCGGTCTGAAGAAGAAAAAAGAAAAGAAGAAGACAAAAAGCGACAATGGACGAATGAAGGGCTTGCTAAATTCGCTGAGATTTTGCGCAATAACAATGATAATATTGACATTCTAGCAAATAATATAATTAAAAATCTGGTTTATTACCTCAATGCAAACCAGGGAGGATTATTTGTACATAACGAGCAAGAGAAGCAAACTGTTATATTTGAAATGCTTTCAGCATTTGCATTTGACACCGAGAAGTTTCTTAAAAAACAAATCGAATTAGGAGAAGGTTTAGTTGGAACCTGTGCTTCTGAAAAACAGACTATTTATTTAACAGAAATTCCTCAGGACTACATACAAATTACATCTGGACTTGGAGGTGCAAACCCATCAAGTCTTTTATTTGTTCCGTTAAAAATTGAAAACGCCATTTTGGGTGTCATTG
>DAOUTQ010000045.1 GCA_030668615.1 Bacteroidales bacterium
ATACGCTTCATGCAGGTATGGAAATTCCTTATTACAATAGCTTAAACAGAGTACATATGACATTATCACCTAATTTCATTTTTCAAATGCAAGGAGTTTCAACAAAACTAAATCTGGGTGTGTATTTAAACAAAAATAGTATTACAGGGGGGCTATGGTTAAAAACAAATACGAGCATTAATCTTACTGGTTGTGTTATAATGCTTGGTTATGTAAACGAATATAGTACATTTGCCTATAGTTACGACATCCCTTTTTATCTTGGTGGATTTAGTGGAATTATTTCAGGAGCACATGAAGTAACCTTTTTGTATAAATTAAAGTATAAATACAAGAGAAAAAAAATAAAGGCAATAAAATGTCCTAAAATTTAGTTATATTTGTATAACAAATCTTGTTTGTAGAAGATAAAAATTATTATATTTGAAATAAAAAAATAACATTACCATGAATGTAAAGTTAAAATTTATCCCTTTAGTGCTTATTAGCCTACTAATTGTATCTGGTTGTAGTTTATTAGGTGGAGGAAAAGATCCTTCACAGTCAGGTAATTCCTCACAAACTACCGGCTGGGAATATAACAATCCAGATAACGGAGGATTTGAGGTTAAAACAAATTATTTAGAGATGGCTGGTCCAGGGCTTGTTCTCATTGAAGGTGGTACATACACAATGGGTCAAACAGAGCAAGATGTTACCTATGATTGGAATAATGTTCCTAGAAGAGTTACAGTTACTTCATTCTATATGGATCAAACCGAAGTTAGAAATGTAGATTATCGTGAATATTTAAACTGGATAAGTCGAGTTTTCGTTGATTATCCTGATGTTTACAGAAATGCTCTTCCGGACACTTTAGTTTGGAGAAGTCCATTAGCGTTTAACGAACCTTATGTTGAGTATTATTTTAGACATCCAGCTTATAATGAATATCCAGTTGTTGGTGTAGACTGGTTGCAGGCTAATGATTTTTGTATATGGAGAACTGATAGGGTTAATGAATTAATGCTAATTAACGAAGGTGTCCTTGATGTGGACCCAAATCAAATTGGTCGTGAAAACTTCAATACAGGAGCATATCTTGCAGGTCAATATGAAGGATTGGTAATTGAAAACCTTCCTTCATTAGATCCAAATAAAGAAAGCAGAAGGGTTAGTATGGCTGATGGTATATTATTACCAAAATACAGACTACCAACTGAAGCAGAATGGGAATTTGCTGCTGTTGCTTTGATTGGTAATACATATGATGAAAGAATGTACGAAAGAAGAATGTTTCCTTGGGATGGACATAATGTTCGTTATACTCATGGAAAAAATATGGGTGTTATGATGGCAAACTTTAAGCGTGGTCGTGGTGATATGATGGGTACAGCTGGAGCTTTAAATGATAATGGAGCAATTACTGTTCCTGTATCTTCTTACTGGCCAAATGATAATGGCCTATATTGTATGGCAGGAAACGTTAATGAGTGGGTATTAGATATTTACAGGCCTCTTTCTTATGAAGATGTTAGCGATTTCAGACCTTTCCGGGGTAATGTTTTTGAAACACTTGTAAGAAATGAAGACGGAACTGTTGCAGCAAAAGATAGTTTAGGTAGGCTAAAGACAAGAGCAGTTACTGATGAAGAAGCTGCTGGAAGAACTAATTATTTACGTGCTGACTATGTAAATTACAGAGATGGAGACCTTTTATCAAGAACTGATTATGATAGCCAGGAAGCTACAAGAGGTAACGCATCAACTGGAGAAATGTATTCACATAAACCAGATGATATGACCTCTCTTATTACTGATAAAGTAAGAGTTTATAAAGGTGGTTCTTGGAAAGACAGAGTTTATTGGTTGAATCCAGCTACAAGAAGATTCTTGGATCAGGATGAAGCAAGAGACGACCTTGGTTTTAGATGTGCTATGATTAGTGTAGGAAGCCCAAGCGGTAAATAAATTTGAACTTAATATATCTTAAAAACCTCATTCAATTATGAGGTTTTTTTATTTAATAAATAATGATTATTGAATCTTTATATAATACATTTCTGAAATATAGAAAGATATCTATTGATAGCCGAACAGCAGAAAAGGATTCCTTGTTTTTTGCACTTAAGGGTGATAGTTTTAATGGAAATAAATATGCTCAAAATGCATTAGATAATGGTTGTGTATTGGCTGTAGTCGATGACCCTGCCTATGCAAAAGGAGATAAGTATTTCTTAGTTGATAATGTACTGGAAATACTTCAGAAATTAGGGAATTATCATCGAAGAAAACTGAGTATACCTATAATTGCAATAACTGGTTCTAATGGTAAAACAACCACAAAAGAATTAATGGCATGTGTTCTAAATACTGCATTTAACGTTTCATTTACTGAAGGAAATTTAAACAATCATATTGGCGTTCCATTAACCTTATTATCCATGGATGAAAAAACTCAGATCGGGATAGTTGAAATGGGGGCAAATCATTTAAATGAAATTAAATTACTTTGTAAGATTGGCGAACCAGATTTCGGAATTATTACAAATATTGGTAGAGCTCATTTAGAAGGATTTGGGTCTTATGAAAATGTAATTAGAGCTAAAGCAGAGCTTTATAATTATATAAAGGAGAAAGAAGGTATTGTATTTTATAATTCGGATGATGGCTTATTAAAAAGTAAAGTAGAGGAGTTGGATTTAAAATCAATTGCATATGGTGGTGAGAATTCTGAGGTTGCAGGAGATCTTTTGGAATCTGATCAGTTTTTGAAAATGAAAATATTGGTTGATAACAAAGAGATTGAGCTTAAAACTCAGTTAGTAGGTAATTATAATTTTGATAATGTTTTAGCTGCAGTTGCTATTGGCTATTATTTTAAAATGAAACCAGAATTAATAGTCGATTCTATAAAAAAATATAAGCCTCAGAATAACAGATCACAATTTATAAAAACTAATAAGAATAACTTATATCTTGATGCATATAATGCTAATCCTTCAAGTGTTAATGCTTCAGTAATAAATTTTTTATCTTTAAAAATAACAAATAGAATTATAATTCTTGGTGATATGCTGGAGTTAGGAAATGATTCTATTAAAGAGCATAAAAAAATAATTGAGTTGTTGGAAAAAGAAAGTATTGAGCATGTAATTGTAGTTGGGGAAATATATAATAGTATAGAAGCACCAGATAATTTTATTCAATTAGAAAATGTAAATGAACTTAAAGCCTGGATTGGAGAAAATAAAATAGAAAATTCAAACATTCTAATTAAAGGCTCCAGAGGGATTGGCTTGGAAAAGGTGGTTGAATTATTATAAAGATATAACTGTTTATGATAATCTATTTAGTTGATAGATTATGGTATAATTTTTTATTGATCTAATTATTAAAGTCAAGATCGTTGAAATTTCGCTTCTTGCTTATAAAGTAATCTGATACAATACTCCTTTTATACATTTCTTTGTGTTTAGAAACTTCTATATTCAATAGTAGTTTCTTTCTTTTTATACGAAGCTTTTTAAGTGATTTATAAAAATGTATATGAGCTTTTAAAACTGCATAAAAGTCTTTAAAAGATAGTTTTAGTAGAAATGTTACTGCAGATAATCCATCAAGAATCATCCTTGTAAATAAAATGCTAAAAAGGTTACCCTGAGGAAGATTTTTGTAAAGTAAGAACAGATTATTCCTGAAATTTAGATATAGTTTAAATGGACTGTTATTTGGTAAAGTCCCTCCACCAACGTGGTATATTACTGACTCAGGATTGTACACTATACGATATCCCATATTTTTTAATCGCCAGCAAAGATCTATTTCTTCCATATGAGCGAAAAAATCATCATCTAAACCGCCCACTTTATTAAAGATATCGGCTCTAATAACTAATGATGCGCCTGTAGCCCAGAAAACATCGCAGGAATCATTGTATTGTCCTTTATCAATTTCAATAGTATTTAAAATTCTACCTCTGCAAAAAGGGTAACCATATTTATCAATAAATCCTCCGGCAGCACCTGCATATTCAAAATTATTTTTACGATCGAATGATAATATTTTTGGTTGACAAGCAGCAATTGTTTCATCAGAGTCCATCATGCTTATAAGAGGAGTAAGCCAATTTTCAGATACTTCAATATCACTATTTAAAAGCACAAAATATTCAGCTTCAATTTGTTTTAAGGCCTTGTTGTAACCACCAGTATAACCATAATTTTTATCTAAAATGATTTGACGTAATTCTGGATAATTTTTATTTAAAAAGTCGATAGAATCATCTTTTGAATCATTATCTGCAATAATAATTTCAGTTTCGGGATCTGTTGTATTTTTAATAAGTGAAGGTAAAAATTGCTCCAGAAATTTCCTCCCATTCCAGTTAAGAATTACAACTGCAGTTTTTAGCATTTTGTTTTTTTTATAAATTGATAATAACTAATCAAGTTTTTTATGTTTCCATCTGTCGTGTGACCATAACCAAAATTCAGGGTTTTCCATGATTTGATTTTCAAGCTTCTTGATAAAAAGCTCTGTTATTTCGTACTCTTTTGTATCTGCAGAATTTTCACATAAGGTAGAAAATTCTAAATTGTATAACCCTCTTTTTTCTTTAGCGATATCAACAAAAACAATGGCTGCATTTATCTTTTTACCTATTTTTTCAGGCCCCATAAACACAGGTGTTTCGTGATTCAAAAAGTTTGTCCAGTATTGAATATTTTTTCTTAATGGTCTTTGATCAGCTATTAAGCCCAGAATAATTGGTTCTTTAGCTTTATAATACTCCAAGGTGCGTTTTAATGTACTTTCCATCGGTATCGGAACACAATCAAATATCGACCTCATTTTAAGAAAACTATTATTAAAATATTCGTTCTTGACAGTTTTATAAACAGGAACATACAGATATTCTGTGTAAAGTGGTAATGTTGATGTAAACTCCCAGTTTCCGTAATGCCCAAATACCATTATGATATTCTTATTTTGCTTATACAATTCGGTAAAGAAATCTGGATTTTTATAATGTACAAAGGAGGCAACCTTTTTCTTTGACATTTTTATGAGAGCCGCATTCTCAATAGTAATATCGGATAGATGATGATAAAATTTCCTAATTATATGATTTAATTCCTTTTTCGTTTTATTGGGAAAAGATTCTTTGATGTTTTTAATTGCAGTTTTCTTTCTATATCCTAATAGGTAGAAAATAATGACATAAACTATATCTGATAATAAATAAAGAACTGATTTTGGTAATGCGGCCAAAATCAGAAAGAATAAATCTAAAGGAGAATAAAGGATTTTTTTCATTTATTGCTTTTATAAATCATAATTAGGATCACCTTTTTTGAACTTCCATCTTTTATGAGTCCAAAGATAGTTTTCCGGATTTTCTATTATTAATTTTTCAAGAAATCGTAAATGAGTCTCAGTTATTTGGTATTCTTTACATTGTGAAACATCGTCAAGTAAAAGCTTTGTTTTAATAATATAGCGTCCTCTTTTAACTTTTTCAAGATAAGTAAATATGATAGCATGATTCAATTTTTGGGCAATTTTTTCAGGTCCAAGATATACTGCAGTCTCTTGGTTTAAAAAGTTTGTCCAGTATTTCTTATTGATTTTAATAGGTCTTTGATCTGCAATAAGACCAAGAAATGTTAGTTTGTTTTCTTTATGATGTTTCAAAACGGTCTTAAAAGTATCGTTCATTGTTATAGGAATTGCACCGAATTTCTCGCGCATTGTGTAAAACTCTTTATCAAAAAGTGTGTTCTTTAAAGGTTTGTAAACACCAAATACAATATGCGGAACTATCTCGGGAAGAGTTAAATATAGTTCCCAGTTGCTATAATGAGCAGTTATGCCAATAATACTTTTGTTACTATTATAAAGTTTTTCGTAAATATCAGTTTTTTCTAATTTCACCATGCGCAGCACTCGCTTTTGCGACATTTTAAAAATGGCAATATTCTCAATAAAAATATCACTTAATTGATGATAGAACTTTTTTGTAATTTGCTTTATTTCACTTTCTGATTTATTGGGAAATGAGTTCGTTAAATTGTTATAAACAGTATTTCTTCGATAACCAACTATATAATAAAGAACGATATAAATAAAATCGGCAATACCATAAAGTATAAATTCTGGTACTTTACTTAAAAACCAGCTAAATCCAAGAAATATGTAAATACCTATTTTGTTCACAATAATTAATTTATACCATGTATTGTTTTACAATATCTGAAAAATCATTAAATACAAGATCATTACAAGCAACAATTTCTTTGCCGAAAATGTAGTTATTGCCACCACAAAAGTCACTAACTTTTCCGCCTGCCTGCATAACAATAAATGCTCCAGCCGCAACATCCCAAGGGCTTAGACTATATTCATAAAATGCCTCAAATCTTCCACACGCAACGTAGGCCAAATCTGTTGCTGCTGATCCAAGCCTTCTTACACCATGTGAATTTTGCATGAAATATTCCAGCGTCTCCATAAATGGCTTAATCCTTTTATAATCATAATATGGAAAACCTGTTGCAATAAGACTATCTTCGATTGTTTTCTTATTGGATACATTAATAATATTTCCGTTTAAATATGCATTACTACCTTTCCATGCATAAAAACATTCATCTAAATTTAACTCATGAACAACTCCAAGAATAATCTCATTATCTTCCATTAAAGCAATACTAATTGCAAATGGTGCAAGTCCATGAATAAAATTTGTAGTTCCGTCAAGCGGATCAATAATCCAATTGTATTTTTCTCCTTTTTTAACTGAAGTTCCTTCTTCAGCAATAAATCCCGCTTCAGGGAGAATTATTTCCAATTCATCAACCAATTTTTGTTCAGAGCTTTTATCAATATACGTTACAAAGTCGTGTAGACCTTTTACTTCAACTTTTAAACTATCTGATTTTTTTTGTTCGGAAAGGATAAATTCACCAACCTTTTTAGTTAAATCAACTACTTGTTTACAGATTTTTTCGTGATTCATATATAAAAATTATTCTCAAATATAATAAACGTATTATTTATTTTGTTAGGTAAGATAATGTTTTAAAGTATTTTAACTTTTACATTTCCACTTTCTGAAATATCTACTAATTTAACTTTTATAATCTCTCCGATTAAATTTAGATCATAATCTGTTTCAACCTTGATGTAATTATTTGTAAATCCAAACATTAAACCGTCCTTCTTACTTGACTCAAACAATACCAAAGCTTCTTTTTTCAGATGCTTTTTATAAAAAGAAAGTTGCTTTTCACTTGTTAATTTATGAAGTTCTTTACTTCTTTTCGTAATTATATTGTGTGGAACTTTATAGTCAAAATTGACCGACTTTGTATTTGGACGTTCGGAATATGAGAAAACATGAAAAAAAGATGCATCTAAATCTTTTAAAAAATGATATGCTTCCAAAAAATCTTCATCAGTTTCTCCCGGGAAGCCCACAATAACATCAACACCTATAAATGCATCAGGCATAAGTTCTTTGATCGTGTCTACCCTTGATATAAAGAGTTCCCGATTATAGCGGCGTTGCATTTTTGCAAGAATCTTGTTGCAACCAGATTGTAAGGGTATATGAAAATGGTTCAATATTTTTTTAGATTTTGAAACATGTTCAATAATTTCATCAGTAAGGAGGTTCGGTTCAATAGAAGAAATACGAATTCTTTCAATACCTTCAACTTTTTCAAGAGCTTTTATAAGATCAAAAAATGATTCATTTGTCGATTTACCAAAATCGCCTATATTAACTCCTGTTAATATAATTTCTTTAATTCCTGTTTTTGCAATATCTTCTGCTTCTTTTACTAATTCAGATATTTCTTTATTTCTGCTTTTACCACGTGCTAATGGGATTGTACAATAAGAACATGAATAATCGCATCCATCCTGAACTTTAAGAAAAGATCTTGTGCGGTCAGCTTCAGAGTGTGAAGAATCGAACTGTTCTACCTCTGAAATTTCACAAGAATAAATCTCTGGCGTTTTATTTTTTTCCAGATTATTCAAATGATCGAGAATATTAAATTTTTCTTTTGATCCGAGAACAAGATCAACTCCTAAATTTTGGGCAATTTCTTCTGGTTTGAGCTGAGCATAACAACCAACTACGGCTATAAATGCGTCGGGGTTTTTATTTTGAATTTTTTTTATTGATTGACGGCACTTTTTGTCAGCATGTTCAGTAACGGAACAAGTATTAATTACATAAATATCAGCTTCGGAATTAAACCCAACAATATCAAATCCTTTTTCTTTAAAATTGCGAGAAATTGTCGACGTCTCTGAAAAGTTTAGTTTGCACCCAAGAGTATGAAATGCCACTTTTTTAACTTTATCCTCTGAATAACCCATATAAATCCCTTTTTCAGAGTGCAAAGTTATATTATTTAATTTGAATTTTATTGCTTACCGACTGTCTTAAATTAATTTAGATTAATGGTTAATTTATCAATCTTAAAAACTGTTTTTGGGGTAATCAAAAAATGAGATGGCAACCGTTTTCTGACTAATTTCAGACCATGATCTTGTATTAAACCGTATTCCAACAACTCCTGTAGTTGGAATATTGTCAATCTCGTTATTTAGAAAATAGTTTGCCAGGTCAGTAATATTATGGTTGTGAACAAAAATCATAAGCGATTTTATACTATTTTCAGTATTAACAATTACGTCTAACAATGTGCTTGTTCCTGATAAATAGAATTGATCTTCTATTTGAATTTTTTCAACAGAAGTATCAAAAGCTCTACAAAAAATTGAAGCAGAATGAAACGCTCTAATAGCAGGGCTTGATATAATTTTGTCTGGTATTATATCTTTAGCTAACAATCTATTTGCCATGTTAAAGCCGTCGGTTATACCTCTTTCTTTTAAGGGGCGTTCGATATCTGTTATTTCTCCATAATCCGACACTGATTTTCCATGCCTGACAATATATAAGTCCTTGTACTTTTCCATAAACCTTATAATAAATCACTTGCTAAATCAGCAAGATAGCTTCTTTCTCCCTTAATCAGATTAACATGTGTAAAAATGTTCTGACCTTTCATTCTGTCTGCCAGATAACTTAATCCGTTTGATTTTGAATCTAAATAAGGTGAATCAATCTGGTGAATATCTCCTGTAAATATCATTTTTGTTCCTTCACCTGCACGTGTAATAATTGTTTTTACTTCATGAGGAGTAAGGTTTTGTGCTTCATCAACAATAAAGAATACATTCGATAAACTTCTACCGCGGATGTAAGCTAAAGGACTAATTATCAATTTTTCTGATCTTTGCATTTCCTCTATTTGCATATACTCTTTGCTTTGCGATTTAAATTGATTTTTAATCACAGATAAATTATCAAAAAGAGGTTGCATGTAAGGCAATATTTTTTCTTTAACATCACCTGGTAAAAAACCTAAATCCCGATTTGCTAATGGAACAATAGGCCTTGCCAAAAGAATTTGATTAAACTTCCTTTCCTGATGTAGTGCTGCAGCAAGAGCAAGTAAGGTTTTTCCTGTACCTGCTTTTCCTGTTAGTGCAATTAACTGAATTTCAGGCCTAGTTAAAGCATCAATTGAAAAAGTTTGTTCTGCATTTCGGGGATCAATTCCATACGTTCTGTGCTTTTCAACTCTATGTAATATTTTTTCTTGAGGATCGTAGTGTGCCAAAGCTGATGATTTCTGACCTTTAAGAATAAAATACTGATGAGGTAAAGGTTTTTGTTTAAATTTAAATTCAATTGATGGAATTCCTTCATGAGTTTCATAAAATTTTGATATAAGTTGATCATCAATATTATCAATTGTTTCAATATCTTTATGAATCTTTTCTATATCAGCTATCTGGTCATTTTTATAATCCTGTGCTAAAATGCCAAGTGATTTCGCTTTCATTCTCAGGTTAATATCTTTACTAACCAGAATTACTTCAATATCCTTTTTTTTTGCTTTTACATCTTCTGAAATTGCCAAAATGCGATGATCAGGAGTGGGCTCAGGGAATGACTCTTTCAGTTTATCAGAATATGGTTTCCCAGTTTCAATGGATAATTTACCTAATCCTTTTCCAAGAGCAATTCCACCATTAAAAAGATTATCACCTGAGAGTTTATCTAATTCTCTCGTAAATTCACGAGCATGAAAATTGATCTGACTATCGCCTTTCTTTAAATGATCTAATTCTTCTAAAACAACAATGGGCAAAACAATGTCATTTTCCTGAAATTTGTATAAACATTTAAAATCATGAAGAATAACATTAGTATCAATTACGAAAACCTTTTTGTTTTTTTTCATAGGATATATTTTTTTATCAGGTAAGGTCAGTTTGTTTTTATTTCTTACTAATTTAATATATTTATTTCTTTTTAAACTAAACAAACACTGATTTTATTATGGAATTATTGAAGGAGTTTTAACCAGAAGGAGTATCCGAAAATATACGAATAAGGAAGTGTCTGATGAGCAATAAGAAACTTTCGTTAGATTTAAACCTGAAAGAATTCATTATAATGCTTGGTAATTTTCTTAATTTTGAGTTTTTATAATTATCGAATGAATTACAAGGAAACACTCAATTGGTTATTTAGTCAGTTGCCCATGTATCAAAGGCAAGGGAAAGCTGCGTATAAGGCTGATTTAAAAAACACGCTGGAATTAGATCAATATTTTGATCATCCACACCGAAAATTTAAAAGCATTCATATTGCAGGAACAAACGGGAAGGGTTCTGTCTCACATATGTTAGCATCTGTACTTCAGGAATCAGGATTTAAAGTTGGATTGTATACTTCTCCTCATTTAAAAGATTTTAGAGAGCGAATTAGAATAAACGGAGAAATGGTGTCTGAAGAGTTTGTTGTTGAGTTTATTGAAACGCATCATGCAAAATTTGAAGAAATAAAACCGTCATTCTTTGAAATGACAGTTGCAATGGCTTTTGATTATTTTGCAAAAGAGAGAATTGATATTGCTGTTGTTGAGGTTGGAATGGGAGGAAGATTAGATTCAACCAATATAGTTATGCCGGATTTGTCTGTAATTACAAATATTGGATTAGACCATACTGCATTTTTAGGAAATTCCATACCAGAAGTTGCAACAGAAAAGGCCGGAATTATTAAGAACGGAATTCCTGTTGTTATAGGTGAGTCGCAGGAAGAAACAAAGTCTGTTTTTGATGAGTTTGTTTCAAAAAATAATACAAAAATTTATTATGCAGATCAGTATTATGAATCTGATTATTCAATGCTTACGATTGAAAATAAGCAGTTGTTCAATATAAAACATAAAGATAGTATTGTATATGCCGATTTAATACTTGATTTAACCGGCTTTTATCAAAAGAAAAATCTTATTACAGCATTAAGAGCAATTGATTTATTGAATGAATTGGATTATCAAATTGAAGAATCTCAAATTTATAAAGCTTTGGCAAATGTGGTTAACAACACCGGACTTAAAGGTCGCTGGCAAATACTTTCTTATAATCCAACAATTGTTTGTGATACAGGACATAATTTAGAAGGAATGACTTTGGTTTTAGATCAAATAAAGCAAACGCCTTTTGAAAAATTGCACATTGTATTTGGTGTTGTTGATGATAAAAACATTGATAAATTACTAAAGATTTTACCTGTTGATGCTGAATATTATTTTACAAAAGCAGATATTCCACGGGCATTAGATCAAAATATTTTACAAGAAAAAGCAAACGAGGTTGGTTTAAAAGGCAAATCATTTCAAAAAGTTAAACTGGCGCTAACTGAAGCAAAAAAAAATGCAGAGGTTAACGATCTGATTTTCATTGGTGGTAGTACCTTTATTGTTGCCGAAGTTGTATGATTTTTTAAAAAAGGTTAAAATTATTTTTGTAGAAAAAAAAAGAGGCTTATATTTGCAACGCTTTAGAAAACAAATAAGCAAAGGGGCGATTAGCTCAGCTGGTTCAGAGCACCTGCCTTACAAGCAGGGGGTCACTGGTTCGAATCCAGTATCGCCCACAAAAGAGACTTCAGAAATGGTGTCTCTTTTTTTATTACCATTTTTCAGATTTTTCAGTCCAAGAATGAAGAGCTTGTTAACCATAAAATATTTATTGTTAACTAAAAATTATGATTATAACTACAAAATAGTATATTTTAGACGTTTATTATGGTGATAATTAAACAATAGTGAAAATTTAATGTATGTTTAAAAGCTATTCGTCAAGTTATTTGGTAAAATAGTAAATTAATAGCACGAAATTGCAACAAATACTGATGTTTTGAGGTATACTTTTAATAAATTTGTGTTAAAATTACAGATTTTAGAAAATTAATAGTTAACGGCCAATAATTATTATGAAAAAAAATAGACTTTTTTTAAAAGGTATCGTATGTGCTTTTTTAATAACAAGCATTACAATACTTGATATAAATGCACAGACGGGACCGGGAGGTGTTGGAAATAATAGCGGTGCAGGGAATTTAAAATTCTGGTTACGAGGGGATTCTGTTAGTATTGACACTGGCGTTGACACTCTTTTTGATTTAAGTGGTTACAATAACCATTTTGTACAATCTACTCCAGCTGACCAACCAACAATTACAACCATAAACGGATTTGATGTATTGGATTTTGATGGTGCCGGAGATTACTTACTTGATGATGATGGTGAAAGTTATATAAATGGCCAATCTGCTTTTACATTGTTATTTGTTATTAAATCTGATAATGCTTCTACCGACAAAGGTTTCTTTATTGCTGATGACCCTGGAAATACCGATGATAGTTTATCAATAAGATATGATATAACTGGGGATAATGGTGGTCAATCGAATGTAATAACCGCAGGAACCGGTGCAAATGGGCCAATTGAAAGTTCGGCAAGCGCTCAGTCAACATCTAATCAGTTATTAACTTTTGCATGGGCATCTAATTCCACTCCAGAGATATTTATCGATGGTACTCAAGATGTTCTTTCTTATAGTAATTTAATTGTAGGTTCAATTAGTGGATCTGATAAAGTAATACTCGGTAAAGGTGCTCTGGATGACCTTGCTGCTGAAGGTTGGGATGGAATTATTGGCGAAGTAATATTTTTTAACCGTAAATTAAATAGTGCCGAAAGAACAATAGTTGAAAACTATTTAGCAACAAGATATAACCTTACAATTTCAAATGATGAATATACACCCGCTGATGCTGGATATATTTATGATATTGTTGGAATTGGTATAGAGTCTGATGGAGATCATAATGGCTCTGTATCAGCAGGATTTGGGATTAACGAAGACAACTCAACTCTTGATACAGATGGAGAATATGTTTTTGCCTCACATGATAATACAACAAACGATATTGCTTCAATAAATACAACAGATGTTGTTCCTCCTGTTGAGGCAGCATGGAACAGAAGTTGGTATTTAGCAAAATCTGGTGGTGCAAATATCGATTTAAGAATATATTTTGACTTTGGTGATGGAATAGAAGGAGGAGGGGTCCCTCAGAATATAACAAATTACAGATTATTATATCGTGTGGGTACTTCAGGTAATTATTCAGTTGTGACAACAACATCTCAAGGAATACAGAGTGGCGATCAAATATATTTTGAAGTAGTTGATGCAGAGCTCTCGACTGGATATTACACTCTTGGTACAATTGATCAAACGAACAGTCCTGTTGAAGGTAGTTCTGTGCAAACATGGTATACATTGGTTGGTGGTAACTGGACATCTTCATCCATTTGGACTCTTGATCCATCAGGAGCATTACCAAATAATCCTTTAAGCGAGATTCCTGATGCTAACGATAATGTTGTAATCCTTTCCGGGAAAACGGTAACTGTTACAGAAGATGGCAAGTTGACAAATGAAATAACCGTTACAGGTCGTTTGGATTTAGCTTCAACTTCTGGTCATAATTTCACTGAAATTAAAGGAGAAGGACGAATATTGTTATCAAGTGATAATTTTCCTGCTGGAGATGCTACTAATTTTATATCAGAGGGTCTTGGAGAAGGTACGGTAATATTTTATGGAACTGACTATAGTCTCACTACAAATCATACATTTTATAATGTTGAGGTGGATTTGAATAATACAACAAATATTTTGTCTTTAGTTGCAGATTATACAATTAGTGGTGATTTTACGATTAAAAAAGGAACCTTGCAAATAAATGATAATGCATCAACAACATCGATTAACTTATTAATAAAAGGTATAACTACGGTTAATACTGGGACGGAATTTACTGTTGGCACCGGAGATGCAACACATTATCTTGAATTTCAGGGAGATGTTACTAATAATGGAACTATTGATTTTGCCAATAATATTCAATACGCTTGTCCATCTGCTCCAAATACAGGAGTAATTAAAGTTACATTTACCGGAGCAACCAATAATACGCTTACTTGTAATGGTACTACTGATTTTTATAGGTTGTTTGTAGATAAAGGAATTGACGAAACCTATATTTTATCGGTTCTTTCTACAAATACAGCCTATTTCCGTTTATTTGGCTCAATTTCAGGTGGAGGATGTATAGACCCATTTGATGGTCCTGAGGGTTGGGAAAGACTTGCGCTGGTAATTTATAACGGAACATTAAAGTTAGGTTCAAATATAAACATCCCTCGTTTAGGTGCATTCAGGACAGGCACGGTTTGTAATGAATTTAGTGTACCGGATGGAGCAAAACTTTGGATTGATGGAGCTACTGTTTCTACTCATGAAACAGGTGGCGGTTGGCGCGGTTTTACTTTATATGGAACATTGCAGGTAAGTGATGGATCGTTCACTAACCCAGCCAATACTGGTGGAATTACTTATTATGGCAACGTTACCACACCAGGACGTTTAATTATAACAGGTGGAGATATTTATACAACACAGTTAAAACAAGCTGATGCAAATGGACGATTAGCTTATATACAAACAGGTGGTAATTTTTATATAACTGCATTATCAGATAGCCGTGGATCATCTGCTGTTTTTGCTTTGCCTAATGCTGACCATGTTTTCGAAATGTCAGGTGGTTTAGTCCAGATTAACGCAATTAATACTACTGCTACTAATGGAATTCATATTTTATGCGACGAAGGAAATTATAATATTACTGGTGGTTCATTTGAAATTATGCTTCCAACATTAGACGCAGCTGCACATCCTGAATTTGAAATTAATTCAACTGTTCCTTTATATAACCTGACTTTAACTGAATCGGCTAATCCTAATGCTCAAACCTTAGTATTACAAGATGATTTAACAATTTTAAATGATTTAACTATTGGAGCTAATACTGAATTTGATGCCGATGGTTATGATCTTTCAATTGGAGGAGATTTTATTTTTGAAGATGGTGCGACATATACACATGGTACAAATACAACAATATTTAATGGGGATGATGATTCATACATTTATGTTGGAGATATTACAACAGACTCAGACATTACATTTAATAACTTTACTGTAGATAAAGATGTTCCTGTAAGTTCTTCAGAGAATTATGATGTAGTTTTCTCTTCAGTTGGTAGAGCTGCAACAGATACTGTAGCCAGAATAGAGGGAGATTTATTGGTAAATAGTGGAAGGTTAAGTACAAATATTTTTATTGTAAGCCTTAAAGGGGATATTGAGAACAAGGGTGGAATTTATGGAGATGTTACAAACCCCGGAAGAATAGTATTGACAGGAGGAAGCTTACCGCACACCTTAACAAGTTCATTGATATATGATAGAAGTTTTGGACATATTGAACTGGATGATGCTAATGGAGTAACAGTAACAACAGATGTGTTTATGGATCAGTTTACTTTGACAAATGGGTTAATGAATATTGGAGATTACCTTTTAACTGTTGATACAAATCTTGTTGGTGGTTCAGGTTTTTCTACAAGCAAAATGATTCAGACTTCTGGTGATCATTCAGCCAGAGGACTAAAACTTAAAATGGATGATAACTATACTGTGAATACAACAGTGACTTTTCCCGTGGGTACACCTACCTATTATAATTATGGAGAAATTGATATTCCGGGAACAACTGGTTCTATATCAGGATATTTAACCATAGTGCCAGTAGAACAATATCATCCAGCATTGAGAGGAGCCCTTGGAGGGTGCGATGCAGAACAATATTATTGGAAGGTATTTATTTCATCAGGGCTGGAAGGTGTTACAAATATAGACTATACAATGTATCACTCTTTTACAGTTGGAGGATCTGCCAGAGCGGTTTATTACGATGGATCTGCCTGGCAGACGGAAACACTTACTGGTACGTATGCATTTTATCCAGATGTTGGTTTTATAACAACAGATTGTTCAATAGGTAAGCAGTCCTGTTTTAATCAAGTAAGCACAGTTTATAGCCAGGCAAGTGGTGATTGGAATACTGATGCTACATGGGATGTGGGAGTGCCTGCTTATTATGATTATGTTGTGATCTTACCTACGCACACTGTAACAATGGATGCTGACAATACTGAAGTGGCTTCATTATCCATTTATGACGGAGGTATTTTGGATCTTGAGGATTGGACAGGAAATGATTTTACTCGCGTTGATGGAGGAGGAAGAATCCGTATCTCGGATGATGGTATTGGAAATGTTGAATTTCCTGCCGGAGATTTTGGGGATTTTGTGAATAACGATACTGCTGTTATTGAGTATTATGGAGGTACCTATACGGTTCCTGCAGACTTGTCAGTATATCCATCGCTTCATATATCAGGAGATGCGTCTAGTGTAAAAACTTTACCTGATCAGGATTTATTCATTAGAAATGATTTGCTTATATATGATAATGTCAATACTGGTGTTGAGTTGTGGTTGAATGGTGCTGCAAATCCACGGGAACTTGTTATTTTGGATAGTCTTGTCATGGATAATTCAAGCAAATTTGTTTTTCCTGCCACAACTGGTTCTGAGAAGACAGTAACTATCTATCAAAATATTCATCTCGATGCTGACGGTTCTTCAGATGCGAACTCAATCGAGATTGAAAATGCTGCAGGAACAGCTGAACACGATATCGTTTTATATGGAGATATTACTGTTGGTGCATCAACAATGACTTTTTACAGAGTAACAACTAGTGCAGTTATTGATTTGACATTCATTGGAGATGAAGATGCTTACTTGTTTGATGAAAGTACTGTTACCAATAGTCCCCATAATATTCAATTTAATAATATCAATATAAATAAAAGCAATAGTTTTGATATATATTTAGAAGAAGAGTTTGATATTAATGGGCCTGTTAATGGTGGTACTTCCAAAAAGGCTTTACAAATTACTACGGGTGATTGCTATATTACCAATACGCTCACAGATATAACACTTTCAAGCGGCGGCGGAGATTTTAAAATCCCTTCAGGTTCAAAGTTGTCAATTCAAGGAGCAACAATAAATATATCGGGTAATAATAATGGTATTATGCTGGATGGAGAACTTGATATTTCAAATTTAGGAAGTGTTCTGGTGAATGGAGGAAGTAACAATTATATTGAATATACATCATCAGGGTATTCTGCTTTTACGATTGCAGAAGGTACCTTAAGGGTGGGCTCTCAAATTAGAAGGTCAATATATACTAATGAAGGCATATTAAAGTTTCATCAACTTCATGCAAGTAGTACAATCATTATAGGCGAAAACGATGCCCCTGAGGGTAATCGTGGAATATTTGAAATTCTGAATTCAGGAAGTGAGTTTACACAGGTAGATGATGCAAATATTACGATTGTACGCCAGCAAACAAGTCCATCTATTGCTGCAGTTTACCTCGATCCTGAAACGGCTACTCTTGGTGCAGGCTCCTCAATAACTATTGGAAATGCAAGCACTCCTGGCTCACAAACTATTGGGTTAAATTCTAATATTAATTTAAAAAGTATAATTGTAGGCTCTACAAACAGTCCAACTCTGCAAGTGCAAATAAGGGAATTGAATATTGATGAAGATATCACTATTAATTCTGGAGCAACTATGGATGCTAATGGTTTGGCTCTTAATATTAAAGGAGATTTTGTGAATTATGGAACTTTCGATGCTAATAGTAATACTGCTACATTTAATGGCGCTAGTGATCAGAGGATTGTTGGTACAACAACTTTTTATAATTTAACAAAATCAACATCCAATGTCCTTGGTATTAATGATGCTTTAACAGATACCATATATATCGATAACGAATTTAGAATTGAGTCTGGTACGTTCTGCGATAGTAGTAATGCTATAATTGTAAAGGGCGATATATACAATAACTCAACACATGAATATGGCGGTGTGGGAAATAGTATTGAAATGGACGGAGCAGATGTTCAGAATCTTTCAGGTAATGGTACTTTTGGTATGCTTACTGTTTCAAACGCTTCAGGAGTACTTGTGCAAACGGGAAATGAACTTACAATTACAGATGGATTGAACCTAAATGGAGGACTTCTTGATGTTGGAGCAAATCTACTTAACCTCGGATTAGATGCACAAGTTATTGAAGGAGCACCGTTTAGTAGCAGTAATATGATTAGAACAAATAGTTCATTTACCGACAATGGTGTACGTAAAATATACCCATCTACTGCTGCAATGGGTGGTGCATATAATTTTACTATTCCAATTGGTTCGGGTAGTAAATACACTCCGGTTGAATATAAAATCAATGCAAATGGTAACAGCACAGGGGCAATAATTACAAAAGCTGCCGACGAAAGGCATCCGAGTATTATCGAAGATTCAGAAACTCCTGAAATTGTAGATGAAGATAATGTGTTGCATTATCATTGGGTAATAAAATCAACAGGAATTTCAGGATTTTCTGCCGATGTTGAAATGCAATATGATCCTGCTGATGTTTATGTAAATTCTTCCGATTATGATGTTGCTGATTATATAACCGCAAGGCTATTAAATGACGGATCGGGTAGTTGGAATAAATATACTGCTGATGATTTTGATGAAGCCAATGAATTATGCCTTTTTAACTTCGTAAATGTGGATGATGAAGAAATTGAAGGTGATTATACTGCAGGTATCGATGATGCAATTCCAGACCAGGTTCCATTCTACGAAACGAATGCATCGGGAAGCTGGACAGATGGTTCAATATGGACACCAAATGTAACAGGAGGTCCGCGGGGAGCAATGGTTAGAATTAATACTGGGGATACTGTTTATATGCCATCGAATTTCCAATCATCTTATACCACAACCATTAATGGAAGATTGGAGGTCGATAGTACTTTCGGGCATCGTTTAGGCGAGGTAGATGGTGCAGGTACTTTATATACTAAAAGAGCTAGCTTACCTGCGGGTTATTACGCCGACTTTTTCTTATCGACTGGAGGTACCCTGGAATATGGAGGTACAGGTAGCTACGACGTTTTGTCAACATTTTCTCAAATTAATAGTCTTAAATTTAGTGGTACTGGTGAGCGTCGCTTCCCAAATCAAGATGTTACTTTATTAGGAAACTTAATTATTGATGGAACCGATGCTACATTAGAAGTAATTAACGACCATAATCAGAAAATATATATTGGAAGGGATATTAATTATTTAACCGGTTCCTTTGATGCTGGTTTAGGTGGAAATGCTATTATAGAGATGAATGGATCAGTTGCTCAGACTATAAATGGTGATTTTACTGGCACAAATGATTTTAACCATTTTATTATCAATAATGCAAATGGTGTTACAATGAGTAATTCTGTGGATATTTATGGAAACTTAACCTTTACATCAGGTATCATTACTGTAACTGGAACTGAAGTACTCTCTTTAACATATTTTACTAATTCAATTAGTGGTGCTGGTTCTACAGCTTATGTTGATGGGATATTGAGTAAGAATCTCGGACAAGCTGCAACATTTACATTTCCTGTAGGAGATGGTGGTAGATATGCACCTACTATAATTACCAATACACAACCATCTGGGACTTTTGATTGGGAAGTGGAGTACTTTGATGCTAATCCACATGCAACTATGGATACTAATTCACGAGAAGCCGGATTGGAAATGGTAAGTGGAAATGAATATTGGAGGGTTGAAGGTCCTGCAAGTGGGACTTCACCATTGCAGATTCGTTGGGATGAACATAGTTTGTTGCCTGCAATGACAGATGACCGACCTAATAACCTTAAAATGGCAGAATGGATTACTACTCAATGGGAAATAGTTACACCTGCAACAGTTACTGATGGAGGTATAAACTCTGGGTCTATACTATCTGATAATAGCTTAGATTTAGATGGTAATCACTATTTTACTATAGGTACAACAGAATCAACACCTTTGCCTGCAGCAGGATTTTTAACACTTGACACAACAATTTGTAATGGTTCAACTATTGGATTAAGGGTACAATTAACTGGTGATCCAAACTGGACAATTTATGTTTGGGATGGAGCTTCAACAACCACATATTCAGGTATTGGGTCAAGTCCTCACACTTTTAATGTATCTCCCGTAGTAAATACAACTTATACGATTGATAGTGTTTCAGATAATATTGGCGTTACAACTGGTGCAACTATTTTCGGAAGTCCTGTAAATGTAACCGTGATACCACTTCCAACTGCTTATAATGTAACAGGTGGAGGTGCTTATTGTGCCGGAGAAGCAGGAGTAGCTGTAGGGCTAGATAATTCGGATACAGGTGTCAACTATGAATTGTTTGTAGGAGCTGTTTCAGTAGGGATTTGGGCAGGCACAGGTGCTGCTCTTGATTTTGGAAATCAAACAACGTCTGGAACATATACTGTCGAAGCAACTGATGCAACAGGTTTCTGTAGTCAAACTATGACAGGAAATGCTGTTGTTACAATTGATCCATTGCCAATGGCAAATGATCAAACTCCAGCAAATATATGTTCAAGTGTTGCGGGTGAAAATGCACAAGCAGTTGTAGATTTAACAGCTCTCGAAGCAAGTATTAATACTGACGCTTCAGGAGATCAGTTTGAATGGTTTACCGATGCTGCTTTATTAAATGATGTTACTGCAACTGCAAATGCACAAACAATTGCAAAAACAATTAATGGTGGTGCAAATTCAGCCACAGAAGACTTTTATTGTGTTGTAACCTTAATTGCAACAGGGTGTTCTGATGTAGCAACGGTTACGTATACATTATACAGAACTCCGGAAACCGGGCCAGAGTATCATATAGAAAATACTTGGGGAAATTAAAATATTAACAAATTTTATATAGTATAGTTAAGAATTTAAATAAGATGTTAATAAAAAGATAAAACTAAAAGTAAAGAGGAATTACATTGAATATCATACTGTTAAAAATAAAATTAAATAGAAGTAATTAAATGTTATATGGAAGGAGGTTAATTGAATAATTATAAAATTAAGATTGTTTATGTAAGAATATTCTCGTTTCATAAAAACGTTTTTGGCATTAATCGTTTAAAATGATACTTTTACAGACTTTAAAATTGGGTCTGTCAAATAGTATAGTATATATTGAAACTATATAGATGTATAAGCGTTTATAACATAAAACCAAAAAACTGTATTACAAACAGACAATGAATTAAATACAGAAAAAATTTTAAATAAATATTAACTTAAACTTTGAGATCATGAAAAAAATGAACTTTTTGAAAATTACACTAACTCTTGCGTTAGCATTAGCAGTTTCGGGTGCTTTTGCTCAGACTGATGTTCCTGGTGTTGCTGCTGATTATGCTACAACTGGAGCTGTTACTGTGATGGAAGGAACAACTATTCCTCTTTTTGCTTTTCCAGACACTTATTTTCACCCAACATATACTCCTGATGGAGGTGCTGGTTTAACTGCTGGATTCTTATGGACTTGGACAGAGCAGGTTACAAGTGATATTGCTTTCAGTCAGAATACTGTTAATGATAACTATGTGGCAATTTCAGGCCAGTTAGTTGCAAATTCACCTTATACAATTAATGTTGTAGAAGCAGCTCCTCTTGCTTGGGGTGGTTGTAGTGATGCAGGTGAGAATATAGTTGTAACCGTTGTTGCTCAACCTACAGCTCAGATGGATGATGGTATAACTACAGGTACAGCCTCTTATAATCTTTGTGAAGGTGATGTTGGCTTACCGGTTGGTGTTTCGGCTGACATATCCGATGGATGGCAAAATTATCGTTTAGTTTGGACATTAGAAATCAAAACATTGACTGATGTTGGTGCTAA
>DAOUTQ010000168.1 GCA_030668615.1 Bacteroidales bacterium
AAGCATTAAATCATCTGATTTCTTTCTTCTTTTTTTAAGATAAGCATAGTCAAGCGAATTCGTTGTTTCCAGATTTATAACCTGAAATTTAAATTGTTGATAGTTATTATTAAGCTTAACTTCAGATGTATTATATTTATTTAATAGCAATGCATTATTCGATTCGCCAGGACTTATCGAATAAGATAATTTGAAAAATAAAATGCAAAATGTAAATATTATTATCTTCCTCATCTTGAATGCTTTTTTAAAGCGAAATATACAATTAAACCAAAACTACTATAAATAGCCTTAAAATACCAAATTTCAAAGGTAATAATTATCAACTATTTATAATCCTCAACAAAGTCTTATTACGTAAATGTGTTGAAAAAATCCTTGAATCTTTATAGTTTGTTGATTAAAGCAGTGCAAATATAAAATTAAATCTTAAACCAAATATCAATTGCAAGTTCAGTAATAACAAAAGCTGCAAAAATTACACTTGCTATTCCGTTTGTAGTGAAAAATGCAAGATTAATTTTACTTAAATCGTTTGGCTTTACTAAGGTGTGTTGATAAAACAATAAACCAATAAATATAAATGATCCAATCCAGTATAGAATTCCAAATTGGCCATAATAACCTGCAAAAATTACAATTAGAGCCGTAACTGTATGTATTAGGTTTGATGCCGAAAGAGCTCCTTTTTTACCAAAAAAAACGGGAAAAGATTTTAATTCTTCTTCTTTGTCAAAATCCAAATCTTGTAATGCATAAATTATATCGAAACCACTAACCCAAAGTAATACTACAAAAGAGTACAAAACAGGAAGTAAGGCAAATTCACCGGTTACTGCAAGGTAAGCACCAATTGGAGCAAGAGATAACCCTAAACCAAGAACTAAATGACATAATGCAGTAAACTTCTTAGTTATACTATATCCTAAAATTATTAGTAAGGCAACAGGTGATAATCTGAAAGTTAAAGTATTTATAAAATAAGTTGTAGCTATAAAAAGTATTGAATTTATAATAACAAATAACAAAGCTGATTTGGCTTTAATAATTCCTGCTGGAATTTCACGAATTGCTGTTCTGGGGTTTTTAATATCAATTTCTCGATCTATAAAACGATTAAATGCCATGGCCGCATTTCTGGCGAATACCATGCATAGAATCACAAATACAAACAATTTCCAATCAAATTGTATTCCCGTTTGATGCAATGCTAAAAAGTAGCCGATTAAGGCAAAAGGCATTGCAAAAATTGTATGGCTGAATTTTACTAAGGATAGGTAATTTTTAACTTTCTTTCTTGTTTTCTTTATCATTCCGTATAAATAACAATGAGCATTTATAAATGCTCATCAGATCTATTCAAGTGTTAATTGTATGAGCTTTTCTTTATAAATATCATAATTCTCTTCATCAAAGCAAACAAAGTAAACTGTATTTAGTTCTTTTTGATCCTTTAAAAACTTATTAACCGTGCGAATTGCAATACCAGCCGCCATTGTTTTAGGGAAACGATAAACTCCTGTACTTATGTTTGGAAAAGCGATGGTCTTTAACTTATTATCTTTGGCAATTTTTAAACTATTTAAATAGCAACCGGCTAATAATTTCGATTCGTTTTTTTCACCTCCGCGCCAAATAGGACCTACAGTATGAATAATATATTTTGCCGATAAATGATATGATCTTGTTATTTTAGCTTCACCAGTTTCACAACCATGTAATGTCTTGCACTCTTCCAATAACTCAGGGCCCGCGGAACGATGAATAGCACCATCAACACCACCACCACCTAATAATGATTTGTTGGCTGCATTTACAATTGCATCAACCTTCATTTTGGTGATATCGCCTCGTACAAGTTCAATTTGGGGCATATTCTTTGATTTTAGCTATTAGCTTTTAGAACTTAGATAACAAATAGTTTTTAAAAAAAGCTTTTAATTTTTTAACTACCTTATCTGAGCGCCCAATTCTTTCTGGTATACTCTGATAAAGTTATTCATTATTTTATCAATTTGCTTATCAGTAAGTGTTTTATTTTCATCTTGTAAAACAAAACTTACAGCATATGATTTTTTATTAGCTCCCAATTTTTCACCTTCAAAAACATCAAATAAAGAAACTTTTTTTAATAATTTTCTTTCAGATTTATAAGCAAGATCTTTAATCGAAGAAAACTTAATGTCTTTATCAATTAATAAAGCCAAATCACGACGAACCTCAGGATACTTCGGTATTTCAGTATAACGAATGCTGTTTTTTGCCGATAATTTTAAAACATTATCCCATATAAACTCAGCAAAATAAACCTTTGTATCAATATCAAATTCTTTTAGCACTTTTTTGTTTAAAATACCAAAATTAACAAGCTGTTTTTTATTGTATTGATAATTTAATCCTTCTATAAAAATATCAGAGGAAACCTCTTCACTTTCAATTTGATTTAAATCAAAACCTAATTTTTCAAGAATGTTTTCGACGTATGCTTTAAGAAAAAAGAAGCTTGTTGGTTCTTCTTTTGTTATCCAGCTTTCTTCTGCTTTATTTCCTGTAATGAAAATAGCTAAATGCTGTTCTTCATTATACTTTTTAAGAGGATTTTCACTTTCAGTATTCTTTAAACTGTAACAGTTTCCAAACTCATATAATTTAAGATCGGGATTTTTTCTGTTCTGGTTGTACATTACTGATTCTAGTCCTCCAAATAGCAATGTCTGACGCATTACATTCAAATCGTTACTTAAAGGATTTACAATATTAACCAGATTTTCAGGTTTATATGATTCTAAATTTTCGTAATAATCCGCTTTGGTAAGTGAATTACACATGATTTCATTAAATCCGTTTGCTGTTAGGATGTCTGAAATAGTGTTCTGAACTTTTTCTTTATCAGGTTTTTGAGAGTATGATAAAGATGAATTTACATGTTCTGAAATTTCAATGTTATTGTATCCGTATATACGTAGAATTTCTTCAATTACATCAGCTTCACGAAGAACATCAACCCTATAAGTTGGAACTTCTAAGCTCAATTTCTCATCATCTTCAGAAATAATTTTAATATCTAATGATGTAAGAATATTTTTAACTTTTTCCTTTTCAATTTCTTTCCCAATAAGTCTTTTAAGATTATGGAAAGTTAATTCCACTTTATAATCTGCAACAGGCTCAGAATAAACATCTACTATATCAGAAGAAATTTCACCGCCTGCAATTTCTTTAATTAGTAAGGCAGCACGTTTAAGTGCATAAACAGTAATATTAGGATCAGAACCACGCTCGAAACGGAAAGATGCGTCTGTGTGTAAATCATGTCGCTTAGCTGTTTTCCTTACAAATACAGAGTTAAAGTGAGCACTTTCGATGAAAATGTTCTTTGTATTATCAGTAACACCTGATGAAATTCCACCAAAAACTCCGGCAATACACATTCCGTTGTCTTCATTACAAATCATTAAATCATTTTCAGAAAGTTTTCTTTCTTCTTCATCGAGAGTAACGAATGGAGTACCTTCAGGTAAAGTTTTTATGATTACTTTATTTCCTTCAATTTGATCAGCATCAAAAAAGTGTAATGGCTGACCTGTTTCGTGCAATACAAAATTAGAAATATCAACTAAATTATTAATAGGATTTAATCCAATTGCTTTAAGCCTATTTTGCAACCATTCCGGTGATTGATCAACTTTAATATTTGTAACTGTAACTCCTGTATATCGTGGACACGCTTCGTTGTTTTCTACTATAATTTCAATTGGTAAATTGTGATTATCTACTTTAAATTCATCAACAGAAGGTTTAACAAGTTCCGTTTTTTGTGTCTGACTTAAAAATGCAGCTAAATCTCGCGCAGTACCAATATGAGAAGCTCCATCAATTCTGTTTGGTGTTAATCCTATTTCAAAAACTGTATCAGTTTCAATATTAAAATATTCTTTGGCAGGCATACCAATTTTAGCCGATTCATCCAGAATCATAATTCCATCATGCGAAGTTCCTAATCCTATTTCATCTTCGGCACAAATCATCCCTTCAGATGGCTCTCCTCGCATTTTGGCTTTTTTAATCTTGAATTCTTCGTTATCAGAATAAAGTGTTGTTCCAACAGTTGCCACAACAACTTTTTGTCCTTCGGCAACATTCGGTGCGCCACATACAATAGGTAATTCTTCTCCTGTACCAACATCAACTTTAGTAATTGTAAGTTTATCTGCATTAGGATGTTTTGCACTGCTAACAACCTTTCCAATAACCAATCCTTCCAAACCACCTTTTACAGATTCAAAATTTTCTATGCCTTCTACTTCAAGTCCTGTATCTGTAAGTATTTTCGATACTTCTTGTACCGATAAATTAGTATTGATATAGTTTTTAAGCCAATTGTATGAAATTTTCATTACTCTCTTATTTTTCTGTTGCAATTTAACGAAATGCAAAGATAAGAAAAAAGTACGTTGATATTAAAATTGTTTAATGCCTGATGCAAGAATTGCATGGGTGCAAATTTGAAGTAATCGGAAGATGAATCTTATTAAAAAATTAAAAAAAATAGCTTCTCCGGAAAATGAATATTTTCAGTAAAAGCTATTTAATATAAATGATATTATTCTTCTTTTAGAAGATTCTATATTTCTTTATATTCAATTACGTATCTCTCACCGTCATCAACATCTGAATACTCAGTAGGATAGTTATCTTCATTATATTCATAAACATTTGTATAGGTGTCAGTATAATTGTCGCCGTAATGTTCAGTAAATATAGTTGTTAGAGGGTTGTTGACAGTTGATTCCCACATAAATGGCAAATTAACTGATTTGTATACATTGTTTTTATCATCGTATGTGTATGTCCATTCTTCATATTGGTCTGTAGAAACAACTCCGGATGTATAATCTGCCCAATAATATTTCTCGTTTATTATATTTCCATTACTATCATGTGAGTATGTATAATATTCTACAAGAGTGCCATCAGCACTATATTTTGTTTTCTTTACTACATTTCCTTCGGTATCATATTCGTGAATGTAATAACTTCTGGCTTCGTCTTCATTATTATAAGATTGTATTTTAATAACCTGATCAGAATTATTGTATTCATATGTATCATAAACAAACAAACTATTATCTTCATATGTTTTCATTTTGTTTAACCTACCTTCTGTATCATACTCGAAAGTTTCATAATAATATTCATCATATTCCCTTTTTATTAATTTGTTATTAACGTCATATTCAAATAAAGTTTCGTCTTCTACGTAATCACCTTCATATTCAGTTATTTTAATAGGAACAAACTTTTTTTCTTGTGATTTTGTGTCATCATCTTTATCGCATGAAACAAGCACAGCTCCCGAACAGAATACAAGCACTAATAAATAAATAATTTTTTTCATAATTGTTTTAGTTTATTTAAAAATTTGAAATAAGTAAGTTGCAAATTTAGTAAGTAAGTTTTCAATTACAAGAAAAATGTTTTTGAATTAATAATAGTTTAAAAAATTACAGACCTATCAATCTTAAGAAATTGAGATAACGTATTGAATCTTCTTCCTATTTGAATATCTTTGCAATTAAATATTTAGCAGATGGAGGAGGAGATGAATAAACCGTTAATTTTAGTTACAAACGACGATGGCGTTAATGCAAAAGGAATTTCTGCATTAATCGAAATGGTAAAACCATTAGGTGAGGTAGTTGTTATGGCTCCGTTTCATGGGAATTCAGGAATGTCGCATGCAATAACTGTAAAAGTACCTATTCGATATAAAAAGTTACGCGAAGAAGAAAATTTAACTATTTATGGATGTAGCGGAACACCTGTTGACTGTGTTAAACTGGCCATGAGTGAAATTTTGCATCGTAAACCTGATATTTTGGTTTCCGGCATTAATCATGGGTCTAATGCATCAATAAGTATTATATATTCAGGAACAATGGGAGCGGTAATTGAAGGATGTGTAAATGGAATTCAGTCTGTTGGTTTCTCATTACTTGATTATGCAAGCGATGCTGATTTTTCACCAACCATTGAGCATGGACAAAAAATTGTTTCTAATGTTTTAGAAAATGGTTTACCAAATGCTACGTGTTTAAATGTTAATTTTCCGGCAATTAATAAGGACGAAATAAAAGGAGTGAAGATTTGTCGTCAGGCAAAAGGAATGTGGAAGGAAGAATTTGAAAAACGTTTGGATCCACGAAGTGGAGAATATTTCTGGTTAACAGGCTATTTTGAGAATTGCGAAAACGGATCAACAGATACTGATGAATGGGCATTAGCAAATAATTTTATTTCAATTGTTCCTGTAGAAATTGATTTTACAGCTTACGATAAAATAGAACACCTGAAAAAATGGAATTATGAGGTCAAAGGTTGATGATTTAAAACTGGGGATTTTATTAGGAATAGTAGCACCAGCTCTTACTATGCTCGTAATATATTTGGTGCAATTTACAGAACTTAATTTCAAGGAATTAATTGATTTACTAATCTCAAAAATGGTATTTACAAAAATTGTGAGTTTGTGTGTAATTCCAAATTTAGCATTGTTCTTTTTGTTCTTAAATAAGAATTATTTCAGGTCAGCACGAGGAGTTTTATTCGCTACAATTCTTTTTGCATTTTTTGTTTTTATAACAAAGT
>DAOUTQ010000129.1 GCA_030668615.1 Bacteroidales bacterium
AACTTGTCCTTTATTGTTACTTACAAGCAATCCACCCTTCTCATTCAGAAACCATAATTTATTATTTTGTGATTTAATTTTATGAATATTAAATTGGTTTTTATCGTCATAGAAATTTAGAGTTGTAAAATTTAAATTCTCTTCAATGTTTTGATATATAATTAGTTCTTCCCAGCTTACAGCATGCAGTTTATTATCGGAGTCAAATGCGAAGTCAGAAAAATAAATTCCGTCTATATCAAAATATTTAATTTTATCATTTTCATCTATTTTAAATATTCCCGAGTTACTTCCTATCCAAATGTTATTATTCTGATCCATACAAATACTATTAAAAACATTAAGTTCCTTATTAATATAAACATCGTATTTTAATGGTTTGTAAAGACTTTTTGGTGTTAGAATTTCAGATTTATCACCATCATATTTTTGATAGGGGTTCGGGAATGGATATTTGCCCGATAGTTTTAATTTATGATATTTTTCGTGAGATCCGTATTTATCTTTAAGATAGCTGTATTTTGTTTTAATATTATTTTTCTTGAATTCATAAAATCTCTTTTCAAATTCCTGAAAACGAATTAGCTTATAACTTCCATCTTTTTGCCTTTTAATTACATTGTTCTCAGTTAGAATCCAAAGAACGCCTGATTTTTCATAAAGTAGATCTTTAACATCTAATTCATCTAAATTAAAATCCAGAGCCTTAAAATATGTATAATTGGTTTGTGGAAATAAGTACAAACCATTTTCTTTTGTTCCAATCCATAAAATGTTTGTAGCATCATCAAATTCAAGAGAAAATATATTTTCGGTATCAATACCAAGAAGTTGGTTAAATTTTTCAATCTTATTATTACTATATTTAAAAAGCCCACCAGTTTTAAAATAGTTATTATTCCAAGTAGCTATCCATACATTATTTTCAGAATCTTCAACATAATCTTTTACGCATCCAATACTTTGACAAGAAAGGCATTCATTATTATTAATCGTTTTGATGTTTGTTCTGTTATAATTTATTAATGTGTCATTTAGCTCGCTAATGAAAACTGAATTTGCTGAATTATAATTTAAAGGATGATTTGAAGGAATACGTATTAAATTTTTTAGATCCGGAATGTATTTATACAAGCCATTTCCGTTTGTAAATATTAAAATGTGGTCTTCTTGTTCCAGAAATCCTGTTATTTGGAGCCTTTTAGCTATTCCATTTGTTTTTTCCTGAAAAGAGTTAAAAATACCGTTTTCAAATATGCTTAGCCCTTCTTCAGTACCAATAAGTAGTATGTTGTATTTTTTAGAAAAATAAAGTTTACTAACTTCATTTGAAATAATGCCGGATTCTGTATTAAAAGATTCAATAATCTCGCCATTAAATCTGGAGATACCTCCATCGTGGCATCCAATCCATATATTACCTTGATTATCTTCTGTAACTGAGTGAATTTGATCACCGGCTAATCCATTGAGTGAAGAATAAATACGAAAGTTTGCTCCATCGAATATTGCTAATCCTGCATTTGTTCCTATCCATAGAAATCCTCTGCTATCCTTAAATATGTCGTGAATACAATTATCAGGAAGTCCCTCATTAATTGTATAATTTCTTGTATAATACTGTTGCCCTAATAAAGAATGAACACATATAACTAAAAATACAAAGTTGAATAAGAGTGCTTTTTTCATTCTATAGATAGTAATGGAATTTAACGGTTTGTGAGGGTTCTCAGAAATTCTTCGTTGCGACGTGTTGCAACATCAAGCTCTACACCGTTTTCCAGAATAATCCTGTATCCATCAGTTTTACAATATGACTTAATATAATTCATATTAACAAGATGTGATTTATGTATTCTGAAAAACAGTTCGTCTGGCAATAATTTTTCTATACTTTTTAATGTTCGGGCAACCAGAATAGCTTCATTTCTGTTAGTAAAGATTTTACAATAATTTTCTTCTGCCTGACAATAAACAATATTATTTACTTTCTCCATCTGAAATCCTTCTAATGTAGGCAATGCTATTTTATTAAAATTACCTGATTCACTACCAATATTGCTTAGGAATGCTTCTATCTGATCCGTATTTGAATTTTTGCTATTTTTCTTTTCCAACCGAACAATTACATCTCTTAAATCAATGTAATTAATAGGCTTTAAAAGATAATCCAAGGCTGCAAATTTTATAGCGTCAATTGCATATTGCTTGTAAGCTGTAGTAAAAATGACTTCGAAATCGTAAATGTCAAAATAATCAAAAAGTTTAAATCCATTTTCTTCCGGCATTTCAATATCAAGAAAAACAATATCAGGATGAAGTTTGTTTATGGCAAATACTCCTTCTTTCACAGAGTCAGCTAAATGTAAAATTTTAATTTTACTATTAAAATATCTTTCTATAATTTTCGACAAAGCTTCTCTTGCATTTTTTTCATCGTCAATTATAACACAAGTTTTCATTTAGTATTTTATTATTATGAATTGCTAATTTAAAGATACTTGATAAATAATAGATATCAAAACATATATTTTTCAATAAAAATAGATTTATGAATCTAAGATATGAAATTGAGCTAATCTTGAAATAGGATTTTTTTCAATAAGATCAATTTTTAAATTATACTCGGAGGCAACTTCAAATAACTGTTTTTTAAAATGATAGCCTACTGAACCTGTCACTCTTATTTTCTGGCTATTATAATCCTTGTATTTGCAAATATGGATTTTGAAGAGATCACGGAATGTTTTTTTTATAATATCATTTATATGAGTATTACTACTATGTGATAAGATGAATTCAGTGAAAGAAGCTAAAAATCTATTTGGATATGGTTCTTTATAAACTTTATGCAATAATTCATCGTTAGAAAGTTTATAGCTTTTTAAAAAATCATTTGAAATATCATCAGGTAAATTTCCATAAAGAAAATCCGTTATAAAAAGTTTTCCCATGTAATCTCCACCGCCTTCATCGCCAAGTATAAATCCTAACGAAGGAATATTTTCAGTAATTTCCTTACCATTATATATACATGTATTAGCTCCTGTTCCAAGTATAATAGCAATTCCCGATTCAGTTAAAAATAGAGCTCTTGCAGCAGCTAAAAGGTCATGGTTAACTTCAATTACTGAATTTGTAAAATATTGGTTTAAGCCATTCTGTATTATTTTATTCATTTTTTCAGAAGAGCAACCTGCTCCATAAAAATAAATATTAGTAATAGCGTTAATATCAATTTCCTTTGGTGTTTGAGACTTGATTTCTCCATATACTTCTTCACTTGTGGTAAAATAAGGATTAAATCCTTTTGTTTTAAAGCTCAAAGTTGTTTTTCCTTGGTCAAGTATAATCCAGTCAGTATTTGTTGAACCGCTATCAGCAACTAGTATCATAATTAGTTTATTTTTTTAACATTTTTAAGAATTAATAAATTCATTGGATTACTTTCCAAACCCATAACATTATTCTTTACAAACCTAATAACCTCATCATAATATAAAGGTACAACAACTGCATCATTAGTTAGTAACTGATTCATTTCCTGATATAAACTATGTCTTTTTAAATCATTAGTTTCCAGCATAGCTTGTTCGTAAAATAAATCGAACTTAGGATTACAATAGTGAGTATAATTTGGACCTCCAGGGCTAAAATTTTTACTGTAAAAAAGAGCAAGGTAATTTTCGGCATCAGGATAATCTGCAATCCAGGAGCCACGAAAAAATTCTAATTTTGAATTTGCAACCATGTCACGAAAAGTAGCTCCTGTACTAACATTAATTTCGATTTTTATACCAAATTGAGAAAGTTGTTGTTGAATGTATTCGCATAAATCAAGATAATCACTTGTGGTTGTCAGTGTAATGGTTTGCAATCCTTTTCCTTCAGGATATCCTGCTTCTTTTAATAAATTACGTGTTTTATCAGGATCATATTTATAAGCAATTTGTTTTTCAGAAAAAGAAGGAAGTCCTTTAGGTATAAAACCATAATTAGCAGGTGTACCAATATTGTTCCTTAGATATTTCATCATTTTTACTCGATCGAATCCATAATTTATGGCCTCACGTACTTTTTTATTTAAAATAGGCGATGAGCTATTTTTAATTTCTGATGAATCAAGTAGGAATCCAAGATACTCTGTATTCAAATAAGGTTGATTAATCATTTTTATTTTTCCCGAATACTTAGGATTCAAATTCCCATTTTTTGTAATTAGTTCATCTTTATTTGCAGGACTCAATCCTGAAATAAAATCAACATTCCCTTTCAGAAACTCAAGAAATTCTGATTGTTTGTCATTAATAAAGCTAATAGCAATAGCATCAAGGTAGGGAAGAGGATTGTCTGCACTATCTGTTTCAAAATAATTAGGATTTTTAACTAATATTAGTTTTTCTCCTTCTTTCCATAGTTTAAACATAAATGGGCCTGTTCCAACCGGATTATTCCTAAAATCAACTCCAAAGTAATCAATTACCTCTTTTGGTACAACAGAGCAATATTGCATTGTTAATAAACCTGTAAATGCAGGAAAAGGGTTCTTTAATCTGATTTGTAAAACACTATCGTTTATTGCTACTATTCCGTCCTTTGCAACATTATTGAAAATCCAAGCTCCTGGCGATGCTGTTTCAGGATCTATTATACGATTCAAGCTATACTCAAAATCTTTTGCTGTTACTTTTCTTCCTACACCATTCTTGAAAATTGAATGATTATGAAACCGGACATCATTTCTAAGTATAAATCGGTACATTTTTCCGGATTCATGAACTTCCCATTTTTTTGCAATACAAGCTTGTATTTTAAGCTTGTTATCCATTTGTAACAATCCATTATACAATTGATTTGTAGGCCAGATAAGAACCTGACTCTTAGCAAATGCAGGATCTAGTGTTGATATTCCTTTGGATTCATTATAACGGAACACATTCTTGCTAGATTCTGTGTTTTGGTTCTTACATGAAGAAAATATAAGAACCAGAAAAATATATAATATGATTTTTTTTGGCATAGGTTCGCTTTTATGCAAAAATAGATAAAAAATGAGATAATAATTTTAAAGCTAATAAATTGATACGAACCAACAAATAATAAATTAAGAAAGCCAGAAACCTGCTGTTCCTGACTTTCTTAATACCCTAAAAATTAAACCTAAAATTTAAATGAAAAAACTGTCTCTGATTTTTATATTTAATGTTAGAATCAGTTTCTTTTACATAAACGTTAGAACTTGAATATTGTTTCGGAAAAACTTGTTTTTCTCAACTTTTTTTACTAAAAAATTCTGCAAAGCGTATTTAATAATACTTATAGCTTATTTAAAATTTCAAAGTTATTCCTCCTAAAATATTTATGCCTGCTTGAGGAAAGTAACCATCCATTAAATATTCGGTATCTCCAGTTATATATCTGTAAACCCATGCATTAGATTCATATTCGTGATTAAAAATATTATTAATCAAAATATTGAATCCAATTTCTTTAATTAGATCTGTATGTACTGTATAAGATAATTTTAAATCATTTACAAAGTATGAGTCAATTGATCTGTCGTTGTTTGATGTGTTATCGATAAATTGTTTGCCAACATATTTCGATATTAATACAGCTTTAAAATTCTTAAAGGCATTAAACGAAATATTCCCGTTTGCAATAATATTTGGTGAAAATGCAAGGTCTGTTTCTCCAAGGTTTTTTGATTCCTGCCCCCAAGTATCCCAGTTGTCAACATATTCAATAAAGTTTTGGATTTTATTTTGACTTAGAGTTGCATTTCCACTGACACCCAATTTTTCAAAGATTTTTATACCAGCAGATACTTCTATACCTAACCTATAACTTTCATCAACATTTGTCATAATGGGTGCTCCAACATCATTTATTTCACCCGTAAGAACAAGCTGGTCTATATAATTCATATAATAGATATTAGTACTAATAAATGCTTGGGTAGAATTGTAGTTATATCCTAATTCAATATTACTTAACTTTTCTGAAGTTGGTAATGGCTTGTTAGGATCAGCATCTGTATAGTTACTTCTGTTAGGTTCTCGGTTAGCAATGCCAAAACTAAGATAAGTTGAATGTAAATCATTTAAACTATAAAATATTCCTAGTTTTGGATTAAAAAAATCAAAATTGTGAGATTGAGTTAAATTTCTTAAATCGTCATCAATTCCATTAATGGAATAATCAATATGCCTGTATTGCAAATCAACATATGCATTAAGCTTATTGAAAAAAAGATATTTTGCTTTTGCATAAATATTAAAATCGGTTTTCATTCCGTTACTTTCATACCATTTATGCCTAATATTTCCATTACTTGCATATTCAGCCCAGATTACTTCACCAAAGTGATCTCCATCATATTGATTCCAACCACCACCACTGGTAATGTTTAAGCTCCCGGTTTGATAGTTTAAAGAGAATACTCCACCATAAAAATGGTTGTCGAGCCATTTTTGTTGAATAAGATCAGAACTTGAAATTGTATCTTCAGTCAGAATAATATCTTCAAGTTGATAATCAGCTAAATCTTTATCTTTTTTATATTGCTCATAATAACCTTTGCCTCTTGTGTAATGTAATGCAGTATTCAGATTTAAATTAGGATTGAATTCGTAAGAATAAAAAAGCTGATAATGAGCTTGCTGATAATTGTCTGTTTCATTATCATATGTATACATATTGTAAGTTCTGCTATCAGAATTAACCATATTATCATATTCTTCCTGATCAATTAACCAATTATCAAGATACTCTTGCATACCTGCTTCATCATCTTCTAATCTTACTTTTGGAACGCCATTCCACGCCTGATATGTTTTTTCTTTACCGGTAATAATATTTGCTTTTAAAATACTTTTACTTGTGTAGTATGTACCCGATAGAAAAAAAGATTCCAAATCAGATTCTGCTCTGTCAATATAACCATCAGAAGAAATTTTAGATATACGTCCGTCAAATGATATTTTATCATTCATTAAGCCTGTACCAAAACTTACAGTATTTCTGAAAGTACTAAAAGATCCTGCATATGAACTTATTTCAGAATATGCATCTTTGTTAAATGTTTCAGTTTGCATATTAATTGAAGCACCAAATGCAGAAGATCCATTTGTTGAGGTTCCAACTCCACGTTGTATCTGGATGTTTTCTACAGACGATAATAAATCGGGCATGTTTACAAACCAAACACCATGTGATTCAGAATCGTTTAAAGGTATTCCGTTAACAGTAATATTAATCCTATTCTGATCGGTACCACGAATTCTAAAATAAGTATAACCAATTCCTGCACCTGCATCAGATGTAGATACAATCGAAGGAGTTACATTTAACAAGTATGGAATATCCTGTCCTAAATTATTTTCTTTTATTTCCTTGGTATTAATATTTGTAAAAGAAATCGGGTCATTGTTTTGAGCTCTTGTCGCTGTAACTATTACTTCATCAGAAAGTATACTTGATGGTTCAAGTACAAAAATTAAATTCTCAGTGATTTCTCCCGTAATTTCCCTTTCCAAAGTTTTAAAACCCAAATATGAAATAACAAAAGTTTGCTTTTCAGGTTTTAGTTTAGAAAAAGTAAATTCTCCTTTCGAATTTGTTGCTGTACCCTTAAACGTCTCTTTAATAATTACATTGGCACCAATTAACAGTTCTCCATTTTGATCTTTAACAATTCCCGTAATTTTTTCTTGAGAGAAAGTTGTGATCGCTAATACATTTAATAAGATTAAAATTCCTATCCGTTTCATTTTTTTAGTTTTTTAAATTGTTTAACATTCGGATAGCTGAAAAGTAAAGTTCGTTATTACGAAATAAACCGAGGCCTCTAAAAATCATTGTTTTTATTAAATAATGATTTGTGTTTACTAATAATTTAGCAAACTGTACTTATCAGCTTTAATGAAAAACAATGGGAAATTTTTGATTAACTCTTTTTCCTATCCGGCATTACCCGGACCAGGTTCGAAGGGTATGATCTCAGCCTGTATATTTGGCACCCCATTGATCGCAGCAAATGTATACTAAAAAAGTAATAATACAAAAAAACCGGTCTCGATAATTTGCGGGACCGGCTAATTCTTATAATGAGGTTTAATTAGTTCTCAATACTAACTTTTAATACATCTTTAATTGCATTTTGGAATGAATCCTTTGGTAATGCTCCTTGTGACATTTGTGGTTGTCCGTCCATTGGAACGAATAATAATGAAGGTATACTTCTAACACCAAACATGCCAGCTAATTCCTGCTGATCTTCAGTATCAACTTTATAAATATCTAATTTCCCTTCATATTCTTTTGATAATTCTTCTAAAATAGGAGCAACCATTTTACAAGGTTGACACCAGTCAGCATAAAAATCAATTAAACAAGGTTTGTTCCCTTCAAATTTCCAGTCTTTATTCTCTTCAAAGTTGAAAACTTTTTCCTTAAATGTTTCTTTAGTTAAATGTTCAAGCATTTCTTTAAAATTTATTGTGATTAATATTTATTTTCTTTAAAAATCAATATATGAATTTATGTATATGTTATCAAACAATATTCCAAACATGAAAAAGTCATGATTAGTTCAGATTAAGTGCAAATAATTGTAATTTTGTCATGAAATTTAACGAATTGTCATATATACATATGAAGAAATGTCTTAATGATCCGATTTTTAATATAATATCTCAGGTAGGGGAACTTGAAAAAACACCTGTTTTTGTAATTGGAGGATTTGTTCGGGATGCATTGTTAAAAAGATCATCGAAAGATATTGATATTGTTGCATTAGGAAGTGGAATCGAAATAGCTAAAAAGGTTGCAAGAAAAATAGGGCCAAAAGTAAAAGTGAGTGTTTTTAAGAATTTTGGTACAGCCATGTTAAAGCATGGTGATTATGAAATTGAATTTGTTGGAGCCAGAAAAGAATCTTATCGACAAAATTCAAGAAAACCTATCGTTGAGAATGGAACATTAGAAGATGATCAGAATAGACGTGATTTTACAATTAATGCATTAGCTATATCTTTGAACAAAGAAAATTATGGTGAATTAATTGATCCTTTTAATGGGAGTGAGGATATACAAAAAAAAATTATCCGTACTCCTCTTGATCCTAACACCACATTTTCTGATGATCCCTTACGTATGTTTAGAGCTGTGAGGTTTTCTTCACAATTAAATTTCACCATAGAGGAAAAAACCCTTACATCAATTAGCAAAAATAAAGAGAGAGTAAAAATATTATCCAGAGAAAGAATTATTGATGAGCTAAATAAAATCCTTCTTTCTTCGAAACCATCAATTGGATTAAAAATTCTTGAAAAAACTGGACTGATAGCCGAATTTTTTCCTGAGTTTCAGAAACTTAAAGGAGTAGAAACAAAAGATGGAAAAATGCATAAAGATAATTTCCATCATACTTTGGAAGTGGTTGATAATGTTAGAGATAAAGCCGATAATTTATGGTTGCTTTGGGCGGCGCTTTTACATGATATTGCCAAACCAAAAACAAAACACTATGTCAAAGATGTAGGATGGACCTTTCATGGGCACGAATTTGCAGGAGCAAAGATGATTCCTTCTGTTTTTAAGCGTCTAAAGCTTCCTCTGAACGATAAAATGAAATATGTACAGAAGCTTGTTCTGTTGCATTTAAGACCAATTGTTTTATCTCAGGAAATTGTTACAGATTCTGCTGTGCGACGGTTATTATTTGATGCCGGTGAAGAAATTGATGATTTAATGCTGTTATGTGAAGCTGACATTACGTCAAAAAACGAGTATACAGTTCAAAAGTATTTAAATAATTTTAAGATTGTTCGTGAAAAGTTAGTTGAAATTGAAGAAAAAGATGCTTTACGAAATTTTCAG
>DAOUTQ010000186.1 GCA_030668615.1 Bacteroidales bacterium
ACCCGTATCTTTTAGTTCCTCTTTTAAAATCAGCTTTAGAAGTTTGCGATATTTGCCAATTTTGACAAAAGTCACATTGCAAATTGCATCCAAAACTACCTACAGATAATATTTCAGAACCGGGATAAAAGTGATACAATGGTTTTTTTTCTATCGGATCAAATCCAATTGAAGATACAACACCATAATTTTCTGTAAAAAGTTCTCCCCTCCTATTAACTCTAACTTTACATATCCCGTACTTACCGTTATTAATTTCACACTTGTGCGGACAAAGTTTACATTTTACCTTTTCATCTTCAAGTTTCTTATAATAAAGCGCTTCCATTTTATTTAACAACAAAACATTTATAATTATTAAATGGAATATCATTTACTTTTACCTCATCAACTCTCGACCATGTAGGTCCATTTCTTAACCAGATAATAAAATGTTCCAGAATCTCGGTTTCGCCATCGGCTTCAATATAAACACTACCATCAGTTCTGTTTTTTACAAAGCCGTAAATACCCATTTCATTTGCTTTCTGAAGTGCACTATAACGAAATCCAACGCCTTGCACATTCCCATAAATATTTATTTTAACACTCTTAATCATTTATTATTGATTTAAATATGTTTTCCGATATGTTCATAAAAAGACTCAATTAATAGAATCAGCAACAAGGAAATTAGAGTACAAGTAAAATTACGAATTTCAATTATTAAGTTCAATCTTATATTGTTTTAAATCGGTTTATTAAAAAATAGAATGAATAATACTATTTGTAATCTACTTATATTATTTTTGACTAATATTATTTAATCTATGTTCTCAAAAAGTCTGATAAAAGAAAATATTAGAATTGCTCTTGGCTCAATACGTTCAAATTTAATGCGAACTGTGCTAACTGTATTTATTATAGCTTTTGGAATTATGGCTCTTGTTGGAATACTTACTGCAATTGAATCAATAAAAAGCTCCATCAGCAATCAGTTTCAGAGTATGGGAGCAAATACATTCTCAATTGTAAACAGAGAAAGCAGGGTGCGTGTTGGTGGAAGACTTGCAAGGTATAAAAGCATTGAATTCAGAGATGCAATGTCTTTTAAAGAGGAATTTAATTTTCCTGCTAAAGTTTCAATATCAACCTTTGCCTCTAATGTTGCAACCGTTAAATATAAGTCTAAAAAAACAAATCCAAATATTCCGGTTTATGGTGCTGATGAAAACTATTTAATAACTTCAGGTTACGAAATAAAATCAGGTAGAAATTTTAGTTCAGGTGAGATTTTATCAAATGCGCATTCTGTTATTATTGGTTCGGGACTTGTTAAAGATATTTTTGCTGATGGAGAAAATCCTTTAGATAAGGTTATAAGTATTGGAAACGGCAAATATAAAGTTATTGGAGTTTTAAAAGAAAAAGGCTCGAGTTTTGGTGGTTCAGGCGATAAAACGTGTATATTGCCAATTACAAGTGTTCGCCAATATTTCTCACGTCCTAATATGAATTTCAGAATTTCTGTTTTACCAAACGATTCAAAACTATTGAAAGCCGCAATAAATGAAGCTGAAGGAATGTTCAGAATAATACGCAAACTACGAAGTTTTGAAGACAATAATTTTTCGGTAGAAACCAGTGACAGTTTATCAAATCTGTTAATAAAAAATATTAAAACAGTAACATTAGCCGCTACAATAATTGGAGGAATTACACTTTTTGGTGCAGCTATTGGGCTTATGAATATAATGCTCGTATCAGTTACAGAACGAACCCGTGAAATTGGTATCCGTAAAGCTATTGGTGCTAAATCAAAAATAATACGACGTCAGTTCCTATATGAATCTGTTCTAATAGGTCAGCTGGGAGGATTTTTTGGAATAATTTTAGGAATTTTTATCGGAAATGTCGTATCTTTAATAACTGGTGGAGTATTTATTATTCCATGGTTATGGATACTAACCGGAGTTACGTTGTGCTTTGTTGTTGGTTTATTATCAGGTCTGTTTCCTGCAATAAAAGCATCGAAACTTGATCCTATTGTTTCATTACGTTACGAATAATAATAGATTATTTATGAAAGAATTGGTTATTGAAAAAACAGTTAAAACACCTTATGTTCATTTCGATGCCGAATCCGGAATTCTTAAGATTATCGGGAGGTCAATTCCTGAAAATCCTGATGAATTTTTTAGTAAATTGTTTAATTGGATAAATGAATATTTTAAAAATCCACAAAGCGAGACTTTAATTAATGTTCAGTTAGAATACATTAATAGTGGATCTTCAAAATTTATTCTTGAATTTTTTCAATTAATACAAAGTTACAAAAGCTTAGGATTTAGTTGTAAAATTAGCTGGCACTACGAAGAAGATGATGAGGCTGTTTTAGAGTTAGGAAAACATTACCAGGCAATTATTGATGTGCCATTTAAATTAGTTGAGATTTACTAAATTTTACTAAATGAAATAAAAAAGCCTGACAAATATAATTGTCAGGCTTTCCTATTATATATTTTTATTCTGAATTAAAATAGTTTTTCGGTCAAATCAACAACCCTGCATGAGTAACCCCATTCATTATCGTACCATGAAATTACTTTCACAGTTTTCCCAATAACCATAGTACTTAAAGCATCAAAAATGGATGAGTGTGGATTGTGAATAATATCAACAGAAACAATAGGATCTTCAGTATATTCTAAAATACCTTTCATTGGGCCTTCAGCAGCTTCTTTCATTGCTGCATTTATTTCTTCAATAGTTACTTCACGACTCAGGTTAGCAACTAAATCAACCATTGAACCTGTTGCTGTAGGAACACGCACTGCCATTCCATCTAATTTTCCTTTTAGTTCAGGTAAAATTTTACCAACCGCTGCTGCCGCACCTGTTGTTGTCGGAATTTGCGAAACAGCCGCAGATCTTGCACGTCTAAGATCGGAATGCGGAGCGTCTAGAATCATCTGATCATTTGTATAAGAATGAATAGTTGTCATTAATCCGTTTTCAACTCCAAACTTATCATTTAAAACCTTCACTACTGGTGCAAGGCAATTCGTTGTACAAGATGCATTAGAAACACATTGATCTTCTGGTCGAAGATCTTCAGAATTAACACCTAAAACAATCATTTTATCAATCTGGTCTTTTGCAGGAACTGTAAGAATAACTTTCTTTGCACCATTTTTAAGATGATCCCCATATCCTCCTTTTTCGCTTTCCTTTTTTCTGAAAATTCCTGTTGATTCAATAACAACATCAGGTGTTTCACCCCATGGAATATTTATAGGACTACGTTCTGAACTAACTTTAATTTTTTTACCATTAACAATAATCCCCTCGCTATCGTAAGAAACTTCTCCATTAAATCTGCCCTGAGTAGAATCATATTTTAATAAATGAGACAGTGTTTTGGTGTCAGTAAGATCATTAATTCCTACAATTTCAATATTATCCCTTTCGAGGGCAATTTTAAAAACATTTCGGCCGATTCTGCCAAAACCATTAATTGCTACTTTAATTTTTGACATTATTTTAAGTTTTTGAAGTTTAATGTTTACAGGAATCAAAATTATACATTAAAAAGGATTTCATCAAGAAATAAATAAGAATTAATCTAAATAATTTGATGCGAAAAGATGTTCTACAACCAGTTTAAAAATCTCATTTTTTTCTTTCTCTTTTTTAAATAGTCGGAAGATATTTCCTGTGCATTAACAATCTTTCCAAAACGATAACTAATAAATAGAGTAAAGTAAAATTGTTGATTATCATCTACTGCCATAATCTCAAGACTACTTAGATAAGCCTGAATCATAACACCAGCTTCAAGGGCATGTATTATTGTTTCCGACTGGCTAAACTCAAAATTAAATCCGGTTTTAAAATAAGCACCAGGAACTACTTTAATTTCATCAAAACCTGTAAAAAAGGAAGATTTACCACTTATATCACCCGAAGTATGGATATCCGGATTAAACTTTTCTTCCTGAATGCCATAAACACTATCATTTAAAGGATATAAGACTTCATAATAAATAGGTTTTAAAAATGCGGCAGAAGCTCCAATTGAATAGAAATATTTTATAGCAACGCTCCCGGGATCACGTTTTGAGTACAATTCATTTTGCTTTCCGTAACCAAGGTGCAAATCAAAAACAGAATTCAATTTTCCAAATACAAATGATTCTGAACTAATAAAAGCAGATGATGATTTTATTTCTTTGGGATGCTTAATAATGGAGAAATCTACTTCATAAATACGTTTTTCGAAATAGTTTATTCTATCTCCAAAGCGATAACCTATTCCCCACCCATTTGTATTTAAATTTAAACCTAATGTCTTTTCGTTTTTATAAAAAACGTTAGGAATATCACCCTGTAGTTCCTGAGAGTATACCTTTATAAATAAAAAGGAAAGTATAGTAGCAGTAATGTATACCTTTAATTTCATAAAATAAAAAACTGTCTCAAATGTAAATTTAACAAATTTGAGACAGATAATGAGTTATTACTCAACTGTACTGAAAATATTTAATAAAATAAGTACTTATCAGGAATTAGTATCTGTTTGTTCTGTATCGTTTTGACTATACGCAGGACAATCTTTGCTTTTACAAGAGCTTAGTACAGCAACAACAAACAATGATAATAATAGAGCCGCAATAATTTTTTTCATAATGGTTTAGTTAAGAAGACAATTTTTATTTCTATTTATCAAATCTAAAAAAAAAATACTACATATTAAAATTTAAACACTTTGTTCTGTTTCAACAGAACTGTCAGAATAGGCCGGACAACTTTTGTTCAAGTTACATGAACTAAACACTACTACAAGAACCAATCCTATTACCAATAATCCAATCTTTTTCATTTCTTATTTTTTTTTAAATTTATATTTTCTTTAATATTCAAATTGTAACTACGTAAATATACGATAGGTTATTCTTTATGTTTGTTTATTAAAAAAATAATTAAAGACCTTTATCACCGTTATTCGTACGTTCATCAAATTTAAGCAAAAAAACAGGAATTGTCAATTCCTGTTTTTATAACATATATCAATTATTTATGTTCAATTAATTCATTACTGGAATTCTACCAGGAGTCCAGGGAGCTTTTACTGTTTCAAGCTTTTCTTCCAAATTTTTTATATCTACAATTGCAATAGTCTTAAGTTGTTCTATTATCTCAGGTAATTCTTCCTGAATAATCTTATAAGCCATTTTACTGGTTGATGTAATTGCTGATGTAGAACCTGATTGTCCCCAAAGTATATACTGCAATCTATTTCCTAAAGGAACCTGTCTTGGCGGTATTTCCTCATCACTTGCTTTTGCAGCACTTCCTTCAAATTTATACATAATATCCTCTAATTGCTTTTCAATTTTTTCGGCTTCAACTAACAATTCATGATTAGCACCCGGAGTATTTACAATAGCTTGTTTCAAGTAAGCTACTTTTTCAAGTAACTCTTCATTAAAGTCAGCAGCTCCTGCCAAAATTCGAGTCATTTCTGCCACATCACGTTGGAATTTAACCATTGCTTTTCTGTCAGTAGCAGGAAGTGTTGTATTATTTAAAGGTTTAACAACAAAATCCTGATCAGCTATTAATTCCTTTACCTTACCTTTTTCGTACATTGAAACAGA
>DAOUTQ010000060.1 GCA_030668615.1 Bacteroidales bacterium
CTCACGTATGGGATTACAAGCCCGACTTATGTCACAAGCATTAAGGAAGTTAACAGCAAATATTAGCAAAACAAATACCTGTATTATTTTCATTAATCAATTACGTGAAAAAATTGGTGTTATGTTCGGTAATCCTGAAACAACTACCGGTGGAAATGCATTGAAATTTTATGCTTCAGTACGAATTGATATCAGAAGAATTGGACAAATTAAAGATGGTGAAGATATTAATGGAAATAGAACCAGAGTTAAGATAGTTAAGAACAAACTTGCTCCGCCATTTAAAAAAGCAGAATTTGATATTATGTATGGAAAAGGGATATCAAAAATAGGAGAAATTGTTGATCTTGGAGTTGAAAAAGAAGTTGTGAAAAAAAGTGGATCATGGTTTAGTTATGGTGACACAAAACTTGGTCAAGGGCGTGAAGCGGTAAAACAATTACTATTAGATAATCCGGAGTTAGCAGAAGAACTGGAAACGAAAATTACCGAATCATTTAAAAAATAATTAATCATATTAACTATGAAAAAAATACAACTATTTGCGGGTATACTTTTAGTTTTAGCTTTTTTTTCATGTACGAGCGAGAAAGCAAAAATTATAAAAGAAAATCCTGTTCATGAAATAAAACTAACATCTGACATTATGACTCCAGAAGTTTTATGGTCATTTGGACGAGTTAGTGCAGTAGAAGTTTCTCCCGATAATAAAACTGTTTTATTTGGAGTTTCGTTTTACAATATAGAAGAAAACAGAGGTAACCGTGAATTATTTACAATGTCTTCTGAAGGAGGAGAAGCGGTAAATATAACAAAAACGGAATCAGGTGAATATTCAGCACAATGGAGGCCTGATGGTAAAAAGATTGGATTTTTAAGTGCCAAATCAGGAAGTTTACAATTATGGGAAATGAATCCTGATGGTAGTAACAGAACCCAAATTTCGGATATTGAAGACGGAATTAATGGTTTTCAATACTCTCCCGACCAAACAAAAATTATTTTCATAAAAGATGTAAAGCTGGACGAAACGCCTAACGAACTTCATCCGGATCTTCCTAAAGCAGAAGCCAGAATAGAGACTGACTTAATGCACAGACATTGGGACAGATGGCATGATTATGCTTACAGTCATATTTTTATTGCTGATTATGATGGAAAAACTCTTAGCAATAGTTATGATATTATGGAAACAGAAAAATTTGATAGTCCGATGAATCCTTTCGGAGGGATGGAGCAAATAAACTGGAGTCCGGATAGTAAAAAAATTGCTTATACATGCAAAAAGATGACAGGAAGAGATTATACACTTTCTACTAATTCTGCAATTTACATCTACGATATAGATTCAAAAGAAACAAAGAATATTACTGAAGGATTAAACGGTTATGATGTAAGCCCGGTTTATTCTCCTGATGGTAAAATGATTGCATGGGAAAGCATGGAACGTGATGGTTACGAGTCTGATCAGAACAGATTATTTATTTTGAATATTGAGACAGGAGAAAAGAAAGACTATACTGCAAATTTTGATCAGGACGTACATGGTTTAGTTTGGACTCCTGAGAGCAAATCAATATATTTTACAAGTGATTATCATGCAAGATTTCAGATTTATAATTTAAATATTGAAACAGAAGAAGTAAAACAAATTACTGACGGTGTTCATAATTACCGTTCGGTTCAGCCATGTGGAGATAAGCTTATTGGATCGAAACAAAGCATGACATATCCAACAGAAGTTTTTGCTATCAATCCTGAGAATGGTGAAGAAACTCAGTTATCATTTATTAATAAAAATCTTCATGATCAGTTAACTTATGGAAAAGTTGAAGAAAGATGGGTAAAAACTACCGACAATAAAGATATGTTGGTTTGGATAATTTATCCACCAAATTTTGATCCTGAGAAAAAATATCCTGCTTTACTTTATTGCCAAGGTGGGCCTCATGGTTCTGTTAGCCAATTCTACTCTTACAGATGGAATTTCCAAATGATGGCTGCAAATGATTATATTATTGTTGCTCCAAACAGACGTGGTCTTCCTTCTTTCGGTAAAGAATGGAACGATCAGATTTCTGGTGATTACGGAGGTCAAAATATGAAAGATTATTTTAGTGCAATTGATGCTGTTTCTAAAGAATCATTTGTTGACGAAAATAATCTTGGAGCTGTTGGCGCTAGTTACGGAGGATTTTCCGTTTTCTGGATTGCAGGAAATCATGAAGGTCGATTCGATGCATTTATATCTCATGATGGAATATTCAATTTTGAATCAATGTATCTTGAAACAGAAGAAATGTTCTTTGTAAATTGGGATATTGGTGGTCCTTACTGGGATAAATCAAATAAGAAATCTTATGATAATTCTCCACACAAATTTGTGAAAAATTGGGACACTCCAATTATGGTTGTACATGGCGAAAAAGATTATCGTATTACTTATACGCAAGGCATGAGTGCTTTCAATGCTGCACGCCTTCGTAATATTCCTGCTAAATACCTTCATTTTCCGTATGAAAACCACTGGGTACTAAAACCACAAAATGGAATCCTTTGGCAAAGAGAATTCTTCAGCTGGCTCGATCAGTGGCTTAAAGATGAAAATTAATGCTAACTCAAGAAGAAGAAGGCCGTTGTCAGTTGACAACGGCCTTTTGTTTTTACAATATAAATCATGTAAATTTAAAGCTGAATAGGTTTATTTAATTGACCTGAATATATGGAAGCCATTTTTCATTTTATTTTAATGATCGTTTTTCTGATTATTTATGTATTAGCATTTATAATAGTTAAACCATTTCTTTTAAATCATAAAAGACTTGTATCGACAATTAGCTTAAAAATTTCTTATTTGATTTATTTGGCAACACTTCTTATTTGTGTTTATCTTTTTATGTTTTATGGTCCGAATGATATAGAAAATAAATTGAGTGAAATTTTCTTTTTTGTACTGTTAGTATGCTTATTCATACCTAACCTTGGCATTCTGTTTCGAAGAAATATAAAAAAATACAGAGTGATTTACAATTATATTTTCTCTGCAATCAATCTTTCAATTACAATATTTATTATTTATAAATTGGATCAGTTTGATTGGTTTATTTTTAACTAATCAAGAATTTAGTAAGTCAAGAATTCTATCTGTTTTTTCTTTCATCGAAGCATATCCATCTAACCAGTAAATTTTGAATCCTTTTTTCTCCATTCCCCGGAACCAGGTCATTTGCCTTTTAGCAAACTGATGAATTGCAGTTTCTAATTGTTTAAACATTTCATCATGAGTGATTTCACCAACAACATACTTTGTAATAAATTTATATTCCAAGCCATAATACATGAGATTCTCGGTTGAAACACCATTATTAAGAATACGCTTAACCTCATCAACCATTCCTTCGTCAAGGCGCTGTTTTAATCGTTCAGTAATACGTTTTCGCCTTGAATTTCTGTCATACTTTACACCAACAATCAAAGAATTTATCTCAGGAAAATAATCATCTATTTCACCCGACTCTTTATAAAAGGTTTCTATTTCAATTGCCCTTATCAATCTTTTTTTGGAGCTTGTGTCAGAAGTGTTATGAGGCTTTTTTAACGAATCAAAAATATTTACTAATTCTTCAGTTGATTTTGTTTCGAGATTAGCACGCAGTTCTTCATTAGCAGAAACCTTTATAAGTTTGTATCCTTTTAAAACTGCATCTAAGTACATTCCAGAGCCTCCACAAAAAACAGGAAACTTATTTCTGCTTTTTAAATCGGAGTATACTTTTAGAAAATCTTGCTGATATTCAAACACATTATACTTATATCCAGCATCTACAATATCAATTAGATGATATGGAATATCTTTATCCTCAACACGATAATCCTCTAAATCTTTTCCTGTTCCCAAATCCATTCCACGATAAACCTGCCTTGAATCAGCGCTGATAATTTCACCACTAAGAATAAAAGCCATTCTTGCAGCAACTGAGGTTTTTCCACCTGCTGTTGGACCAAGAATAGTAAGCAAATCGTATTTTGAACTCATTAAACTTAAAATTTGTAAACAAAGTTAAAGTAAATAAATAACTTTGCATTTGGTAAAAAATATTACATGCAGAATATCAATATAAGAAATAAGAAAGCTGGATTTAATTTTACTTTCATAGAAAAGTATATTGCAGGAATAAAACTTACAGGTACTGAAATTAAATCTATCAGGTTAGGTAAAGCGAATATGGGTGATGCTTATTGCATTTTCTACAATAATGAGCTTTTTATTCGTGGACTTTCAATTTCTGAATACACTTTTGGTACACACAGCAATCATGAACCAGGTCAGGACAGAAAACTTCTTTTGAACAAGAAGGAATTAAAAAAGCTTGAAAGAAAGTCGACTGATAAAGGACTTACGATAGTAGCTATTCGTCTTTTTATTAATGATAGAGGATGGGCTAAAGTTGAGATTGCACTTGCAAAAGGAAAACAGGAATTTGATAAACGCGAAGTAATTAAGAAGAAAGATCTTAAACGAGATATGGATCGAATTAGAAAATATTAATTCATAATAATGTTGAATTGCAGTGTTTGCAAATTCCTAATAATTCATATATTTTATTAATGATTACTGAGCGAAGAAGAAGTTATTTAGTTCATAAATATCCTCTGGTTTAAAATCAGAATCATCATCGAAAAAGCCGTTTATTGCCTCGAGTAATTCATCAAAGGATATATAATTATCACCATCAACATCCAGTTTCTTAAATTTTTCAGGTATCTCAACCACAGTCATATCGTTATATTTCGACCAACCTGTACTAACTGGCATCATATAAACATCATTGCGTTCAACTGCAGTTAAATCCTGAAATAAACCATCTCTTATTTTATTAGCGCTTAATTCAGCTCCAAATTCATCAACTAATGCACCTTTATTTGAAAATTGCTCTTTATCAATATAATTAGGAATACCATCTTTATCATCATCGTGTGGACAACCTAAAGAATCAACCGGAATCCCAGGAGGAGTATCAGGGCAATCGTCTGCTAAATCCAGATAACCGTCTCTATCGCCATCTGCAATTAATGTATAATCAAAATCTCCAGTAACATCGGCAAAGAGAACCTCCATTCTTTTAATCTTAGCTTCAGAAAAGAGGTCAATATTTAAAGAAACATAAGTAAACGAGAACATATCAGTAGCTGCATCTCCAATTCTGCCAACAGTATTTTCGTTACTAACACCATCTAAATCATCAGTAAAAGTATAGTGAAGTGATGTTGCCAGTCTAAGCGCAACTCTTTCACTTACTTTAAAATCAAGACCAACATCTACAACAAGAGAGAACGAACTTTGTGTATAATCTCCTCTTCCAAAAGGATCTTCTTTACGAATATCTGTTTCATATTCATAATCTCTTGAAACTAAACGTTCCTCATCTAAACCTATATCTCTTACCCGAATAGTACCGTCAGGATAATAGTTATAATTCCCTGTAAAGATAATATTATCATTATCATCTTTTTCGATGTAAATTTTATCTGTTTTTGAGCTAAAATTAAAGTACTCACCTCCTATTGAAAGAAAAGGAACAATTTTTCTGCTACCTTTATAAATATTCCCAAAACTGTATTCAATATTCATACCAACACCAAATAAACTGGACTCAAAGTTCATATTCTTTGTTGTATCTAAAAATGATCTTTCATAACCTGATACTTTTCCGAATACCACATTTGCATTAAGCTTCCAGTAATGTTTTTTATCAATATATTGATATATATTTCCTCTGAATGAGGGCTGTCCTTGAATTAAATTCTCAACATCATTCTTTAATTCTCCATAATAATTAATCACACCTGCTCCAAGTCCAATAACTGGCATATAAACAGGATTTTCTATTTCAACTTCTTCAAAAAGGAGATCTTCATAACCACCTTGAGCAAGAATAAGTTGAGCACTTAGAAAAGTAAAAAATAAAACAGTTAAAAATTTTATAAACCTCATTTGTTAAAGTTCAATTTAATTAGCGATACCATTCATGATTTGTTATCATCAGCGCCTCTTGCACGGTAACACGGTTTCCTTCGTTATATGCCGAAACAAATGCATCATCAATAGTTGTTGTATTCCAGATATGAACTCTGTAATCTCGTGCTGCTTTGTATACATAAAACGACCCTACAGAATATTTTCTCCAGCCTTCATGAAACTCTTGACGCACTTCTTTATCCAGATTATATTTTTTAAAATAATGATTCATATTTATTGGACGGTGACCTGCAGCTATCTGAACACGATAATATATTCCCGATTCTGGTTCTAAAACACTTGTTAATTTACTATCATTATTAATCAACCTTAATGCGCTTTCTGCAATTTCAATTTTCACTTTTCCAGAATAATCCAGTGGTTGAGTATACAAAATTGCTTCACTTGTTTTCCCTACTGTAGAATTAATTACAGCAAGTAAATTCGCAGAACTTGCATTTTGCAAACTAACATCTTTTTCAACTATATCGATACTTAGAGTATTATCATTTTCAATATAAGAGAATGTTCCACTCATTTCGGGCTTTTCGCTCACCCCTTCATTCGGAACTAACTTATAAGAAACCACGAAATACGGATCTGCAGGTAAATTCATCCAAAGAAGTTTTACAGTCTGATCTTTAAATGTAAAAATTGCATCTTTACTATCTAAACTAACAGCAGTATAACCTTCAGGTACTGATTCCTGAATTTTTGCGACTTTTTCTTTTTTACCCTTATTTATAAGAAGATTTACAATATACTCTGTACCCTGATCAGCCAGGTAAGGTAATTGTCTTATGCATTTTACTTGCTCCACTCCCGATTTTGTATCCTGCGACGGACCAACAAGATTTTTAAAGTCTTTAATATCAACAATCATTTTAGGATCAATTGTTGAAGAAGGTTTTATTACAATATTTTGCGGTGATACAACTACTGATTTCCTTTCATTACCAGAGATGTATGAAAAAGTTCCGTTTAGATCAAAATTTCCTTTTAATCTTTGGTTTACCTGTAGCTTATAAGAAATCGTAATTTGCTTTTCATCTGGTAGTTTTAACCAAATAAATTTAACTTTTTGATCTTTAAAACTAAAGTCTGCATTTGCTGTGTTTACAGGAACAGGATTAAGACCTGCTGGAATCTCCTGTTGAAATCTTGCAAAACTATCGTAGTCTGATTTATTTAAGGTTATCTCAACATAAATCTCATTTCCTGCTTCCACTTGTTCTGTTGCATCCATGTTTAAACTTACGTCTGAAAAAACAGAGTTCAGAACTAACAGTATAAACATATTTAAAAGAAGCATTAAATGTTTAATCATAATGCATGTGTATTAGTTTATCTAAGCTCAATAAAAATAGCTATTTAAAACAAAACTAACAAAATGTCAACAATAGTTATTAACAAATGTTAATAACTTCATTGCTTTGTTAATAAATCACATTAAGCAATAAATATAATAAATTAAAAATTAGGACTCAATAAGTACTTTGAATAAAACTCATTAATTTTCTCAACAGCTTCATCTGCCGTGTCAACAATATGAAATAAATCCAGATCTCCGTCACTAATATTGTGCTCTTCTTCCTGCACTACATTTTTAATCCAGTCTAATAATCCTTGCCAATAAGAAGAACCCACGAGAATAATAGGGAATTTTCCAATTTTCTCTGTTTGAATAAGTGTAATTGCCTCAAAAAGCTCATCGAAAGTTCCAAATCCACCCGGTAAAACGATAAAACCTTGAGCGTACTTAACAAACATAGTTTTTCTTACAAAGAAGTGCTCAAAGCTAATTAACTTATCTGGATCAATAAATATATTACCAGATTGCTCAAAAGGTAAATCAATGTTTAATCCTACCGACTTTCCATTTCCTTTTTTTGCACCCATATTACCAGCTTCCATAATTCCAGGTCCACCACCAGTAATAATACCATATCCATGCTGTGTTAACTTGTATGCAATTTCTTCGGCCAGAATAAAATATTTATTATCAGGCTTTGTTCTTGCTGAGCCAAATATTGAAACACAAGGGCCAATCTTTGATAATTTTGAGTAACCTTCAACAAATTCAGCCATCACTTTAAAGATTGACCATGAGTCAGATGTTTGAACTTCGTTCCAGTCTCTATTCTCAAAAGCTTCTTTTATTAATTCTTCGTTTGTCATATCTATAATATTTAAATCCTCTTTCAATCATTAACTATACTAATTTAATCTTTTTTACAATATATTTTACTGAAGCTCCTTTTTTAAGAACTTTGCTGTATAACTTTCTTTGTTTTTAATTATCTCCTCAGGAGTTCCTTCACATAATACCTTTCCTCCTTTCACACCTCCTTCTTTACCAAGATCAATAATATGGTCGGCTAATTTTATAACCTCCATATTATGTTCTATAATAATAACAGTATTGCCTTTATCAACTAAATTATTCAATACTTTCATCAGCACACTTATGTCATCAAAATGCAAGCCAGTAGTTGGTTCATCAAGAATATAAAGAGTATTACCTGTATTTCTTTTTGCAAGTTCTGAAGCTAATTTAACTCTTTGAGATTCGCCTCCTGATAAAGTAGTTGAAGACTGACCAAGCGTTATATAACCAAGACCTACTCCTTGAAGTGCTTTTAATTTTAACTTTATGGCAGGAATCTGATCAAAGAATTCGACAGATTGATTTATGGTCATATCCAGCACATCGCTAATTGATTTACCTTTAAACTTTACCTCAAGTGTTTCACGGTTATATCTTTTACCATTACAATCTTTACAATGAACATACACATCAGGTAAAAAGTTCATTTCTATTGTTTGCATTCCTGCGCCCTGACAAGTTTCGCATCTACCTCCCTTCACATTAAAAGAAAACCTACCAGCTTTATAACCGCGAATCTTTGCTTCGGGAGTTTGCTCATAAAGTTTTCTAATATCGCCAAATACTCCTGTATATGTTGCTGGATTAGATCGTGGTGTTCTACCTAATGGTGACTGATCTACTTCAATAACTTTATCAATATTTTTTATGCCATCAATTGATGTATAATCAAGTATTTGTTTAGAACTTCTATAAAAATGCTTACTTAATACCGGATGCAGAGTTTCGTTTATCAATGACGACTTTCCAGACCCGGAAACACCTGTAACACATATTAATTTCCCTAAAGGAAATTGTACAGAAATATTTTTTAGATTATGCCCTTTTGCTCCCGAAATGGTTAAAAAACTACCATTTCCTTTCCTTCGCTCAGAAGGAATCTTAATTTGTTTTTTTTGATTTAGATAATCTGCTGTTAGCGAGCAATGCTTCATTATTTCTTTTGGCGATCCCTCTGCTACTACTTTACCACCATAACGCCCTGCTTTAGGTCCCATATCAATAACATGATCAGCTGATAATATCATTTCTTTATCGTGTTCAACAACAATAATAGAATTTCCTGAATCTCTTAATTGTTTTAATGAATTGATAAGTTTTAAATTATCTTTTTGGTGCAAACCAATACTTGGCTCATCGAGAATATACAATACGTTTACTAATTTTGAACCGACCTGTGTTGCAAGTCTAATTCTCTGACTTTCCCCACCTGACAAACTCCTTGCTGTTCTGTTTATTGACAAATAATTCAGTCCTACATCCAATAAAAAGGTTAAACGTTCTTTAATTTCTTTTAAAACATCACGCGCAATTGTCATTTGCCTTTCAGAAAGTAAAGAATCTACATTTACGAACCATTTATAAAGCTCATCAATATCCATTGAGGATAACTGGGCTATATTTTTTTCAGCAATTTTAAAATAAAGGGATTCCTTTTTTAAGCGATCTCCATGGCAATCGGGACATGTTATTCTTTTTACAAACTGATCAGACCATTTCTTACCAGAATCCATGGCTTTTTCGCGCTGATAATTGTTTATATAATTTACTATTCCCTCAAAACTTAAAAAATAATTAGATGATTTTCCTAAGGGTGTATTTAAAAGCTTAAAAGTTTCGTCAGATCCATATAAAATGGTCTGCATTGCTTTTTCAGGAATATTTTTAATTGGTGTTTCTAAAGTAAATTTATATTTCGCAGCAATTGCATCTAACTGCCAGAATATTAATATGTTCTTATATTTTCCTAAAGGTGATATTCCTCCATCCTTAATACTAATATTTGAGTCAGGAATAATTTTTTTAATATCAATTTCATTTACATATCCCAGTCCGTTGCATTTAGGGCAAGCACCCTGCGGCGAATTAAATGAAAATGTATGTGGTGCAGGTTCGTTATACGATATTCCACTTACCGGACACATTAATTTCCTGCTGAAATATTTAACTTCATCTGAATCTTTTTCAAGTATCATTAATATTCCTTTACCCTGATCCATTGCAGTCTTAATGGTTCTTTTTAACCTTGAAATATCATTTTCAGATACTTTCAGCTTATCAACAACCATTTCAATATAATGTGTTTTATACCTATCGAGTTTCATTCCATGAACCAGTTCTTCTATTTTACCATTTACTCGTGCATACAAGAAACCTTTCTTTCTGATTTGCTCAAAAAGTTCACGATAATGCCCTTTTCGTCCTTGTACTACTGGAGATAAAACAACAATATTTTTATTTTCGAACTGGTCTAAAATTAACTGAAGAATTTGTTCATCGGTATATTTCACCATTTTTTCTCCGGTAACATGAGAATATGCATCCGAAGCGCGTGCAAATAAAAGCCTTAGGAAATCGTATATCTCGGTAACAGTTCCTACAGTAGATCTTGGGTTTCTATTTGTAGTTTTTTGCTCAATAGAAATCACAGGGCTCAAGCCTGTAATCTGATCAACATCGGGTCGTTCCATATTTCCAAGAAACTGCCTTGCATAAGCTGAAAGCGTTTCAATATATCTTCTTTGACCTTCTGCATATATAGTATCAAAAGCCAATGATGATTTTCCACTCCCACTTAAACCTGTAATTACAGTTAATTTGTTTCTTGGAATAGAAACATCAATATTTTTTAAATTATGAACTCTGGCACCAAGAACTTTAACTTCGGAAGTCTTTTCGATTTTTTTCTCCACTTTCAATATATTCCTTTTCAACGATAAAAATATCAAAAATTAATCATTAAGAATAGTTGTATCAATATCAAAATGATTAACCATTTTTGTATAACTTCTAAAACCTTCTTCAGGTATTTTTATAAAATATTCCTTTTTTGACTTATTAGTAAGATATGATTCCCTAAGCCATGGATTAAAATATTTCAGAATTTTATAATTTATTGAGAATTTCTCAGCAAAATCAGCAAAATCAGAAACTGCAGTATCTACTTTGACTTCATAAGTTGGTACTGAATGATAAAAATCTTTTTCACGAACATGAAATCCATGTTTTTCCGGATTTTCTAAAATTAGTTTTATTGCTAAAATACGATAAACATACCTACCCGTCTCATTATTAAGCAATAAGTCGTAGTAGTTATCTTGTTTTTGTCTGTTAACTTGTTTTATAAGACCTCGTCTTCCCATATTATATGAAGCTGCGGCCATAGTCCAGCTACCAAATAATTCATGTGCATGATTAAAATACTCACAAGCTGCTACGGTAGATTTTTCAAAATGATATCTTTCATCTATTTCGTTGTTAACTTCAAGTCCATGATCTGTAGCTGTTCCTTTTAATAGTTGCCAAATGCCAACTGCTCCTGATGGAGAAACAGCATTTTTCAAGTTGCTCTCAGCCAATACAAGGTATTTAAAATCATCGGGTATATTATTTTCGACTAAAATCTTTTCAATACGAGGGAAATATTTATGTGCACGTTTTATAAATAATAATGTCTGAGACTGCCAATATGTATTAACAAGAATTTCCTGATCCAGAGCCTCACGAACATCAAAATGATCAAGTGGCACTTTTTCTCCTGCAAAAGATATTTCATCAGGTAAGGAAAGAGAATATACTGAATAATTTCTATTAAATTCTTTCTGATAATCAATATTATCTGATCTTTCATCTTGTTTTGAGAAAATAAAAAAGAAGCTGACCAAAAGTAGTCCGAATATAATAACTAATGTATTTTTTGCTTTCATATGAAATAACCTAAATTAACTTATATAATTTTTATATTATTAGAAACAAATAATAATAACAAAAGGTTACAAAATTAGCTTTTTTAAGCTTGAAATTGAAGTAGAATTAGAATGAATAGTTAATACCTGTATAAAATCCTAAAGAATAAGGATGCGACTCAACTTGTGAAGTCGGATTAATTTCATTTAGGTAATATTTAATTGAGGGCTCAAACCGAATATTTATTCTTTTCATTAATGGATATTCAAAACCAAGTCCAATAGTTCCATTGTAGTTTACGTCCCTTACTCCTTCTGTGTGTCCTATATTTTCTTTTCCATCTCCGTAATCAATAAAGACATTATTTCCAATAAGGAAATTTGCACCAATACCTCCTACAAAATTCACATCAATTAATTTATCGATAAATTTATAACGTAATAAGAAAGGTACCTCAATATACTGAAAGCTTTGTTCTATTTCCGCATCAAGATTATTAAAAACAGGGTTTGAAATATCAACTTGACTTTTAGAATTCGTTAAATTACTTACTCTTTCCGCTCTATCATCAACAAAAACATATTCTGAACTAAAAATAATACCTCCAGTTGAATTATCAAGAGAGTATTCAGTTATATATCGATCTTTATTTTCCTCAGGAACCAAACTAAAAGCACTGTTTTCATAAATCGACATATAATCAAGTGCCTGACCCATGGTTGAATAATAAACCCCAAACTGAACTGTCAGCCTTTCCATTGCTTTATATTGAAAATTTAATCCTCCGGAATAGGACATAACAGGATTTTCTACATCATTAAAAAGTTCTTTATCGGACTCATGAACTGATTCTGTAATATGTCGGTATGAATATAAAGGTGAAAACTCTCCACCTAAAGCCCATTTATTTTTATTTTGTATTGGTTTATCTGAGAAATTATCTAAAGCTAAATTAGAATTTATATCTGGAATTGAGTTTATTAAACTTTTTACTTTTGCTTTTCTGTTATCAATAATTTTTATATCCTTTTTTTCTACAATCATAAAAATCGGATAACTTTCAAGTTTATCTAACTTATCGTAATCTCTTGTGTTTCTTTCATCTGCAATTAATAGAAATTCTTTATTTTCTGCTTTAACTTCCTCTTTGTTTTCTGCTAATGATTCTGAATTATTAACTTTTGTTTCAATCTTTTCCTCAGACGAAATTTGCACCTCTTTTTCACTCAACACTAGCTTTTCAGCTCTCTCTGGAATCGACACTATTTCATTCCGAGATTGAATTTCTGCCACAGGAATGTTTTCTATATTACCATTTTTATTAAGATATAGATAAACGGAACCTATAAGTGTTAAAGAAATTATAGCAGCCGCAAATTTATAAAACGACAGATAACTTTTCTTTTTAGACTGATTTAATTCCATCTCAATATTAGACCACACTTCATTAGGAGCAGGCCGAGAATAATCCCCCAGTTCTTTCCTATAAATTATGTCAATATTTTTCAAGTTTTCGCTCATCAGCTAAAATTAACGCTTACAATATACTGCTTTTTTACTTTTTCTTTCAATATTTCCCTTGCTCTTGATAAATTAGATTTAGATGTTCCTTCCTTAATATTTAGTTTTTTGCAAATCTCTTTATGAGAATATCCTTCAATTGCATATAAGTTAAACACCATTCTGTATTGAGGAGATAATTCCTGTATAAGCTTTAGTAAATCATTTGCTGACAACTCACTTAAAATATGATTATATGATTTATCAGCAGCCTCAATTTCAGTAGCCATATTTACAGCAAACAAGTATTTTTTATCTCTAAATCTCTCTAAAGCTGTATTTACAATTATCCTCCTAATCCAACCTTCAAAAGAACCTTTATTATTAAATTGCTTCAGTTTTAAAAAAACCTTAATAAAACCATCCTGCAAAATATCTTTTGCTTCATCTTCATCTTCGGCATAGCGTAAACACAAACCATACATTTTATCAGAAAATAACTGATAAAGTCTGTTTTGCGCAACACGATTGCCTTTTATGCAAGCTTTAATAATGTCAGAATAATTATCCAAAAGATATCCTCGTTTTATATCAGATGATATACAAATTTATTGAATAATTTAACAACAAAAAGCTTGCTAAACTTTTTTTTGATCAATCTGTCGTAAAAATTAGATGTTAAAACGCTCTGAGTGGTTGCGTGAGAACTAAATCATTTGATAAAAAAAACAATTATATTAAAATAAAAAAAACAGGAATACGTTTAAACATGTTCCTGCTAATATTTATCCTTTATTTTTTATATATGAATTACCTCACCGTATGCAGCAGCTGCAGCTTCCATAACTGCCTCAGACATTGTTGGATGCGGATGTATGGATTTGATTAACTCATGCCCTGTAGTTTCCAGTTTTTTAGCTACTACAAGCTCAGCAATCATCTCTGTAACATTTGCTCCTATTAAATGTGCTCCTAATAATTCACCATATTTTTCATCAAATATAAGTTTCACAAAGCCATCTTTTTCACCAGCCGCACTTGCTTTACCTGAAGCTGTAAAAGGAAATTTACCAACTTTTATTTCATAACCAGCATCTATGGCTGCTTGTTCTGTTATTCCTACTGAAGCAACTTCAGGTGAAGTATAAGTACAAGCAGGAATATTGCCATAATTAACAGGTTCCGGGTTTAATCCTGCCATTTTTTCAACACAAGTAATTCCTTCTGCTGAAGCAACATGTGCTAATGCCGGACCATGAACTATATCACCAATTGCATAAACTCCATCAATATTTGTTTTGTAATACTCATCTACTTTTACTTTACCTTTTTCAAGTTCAATCCCACACTCTTCTATTCCAATATTCTCAACATTTGGAGTAACTCCAACAGCAGATAATACTATTTCTGCTTCGTGATTTTCTTCTCCTTTTTTGGTTTTAATAACAACTTTACACAAATCACCACTTGTATCAACAGATTCAACTGATGATCCAACCATAACTTTTATACCTGCTTTTTTAAATGAGCGTCCTAATTGTTTTGAAACGTCTACATCTTCGTTTGGAACAACGTTTGGTAAGAATTCAACCAAGGTAACCTTAGTTCCTATTGCATTATAAAAATTTGCAAACTCACTGCCAATAGCTCCGGAACCAACTACAATCATTGATTCTGGTTTTTTTGGCAATGTCATTGCTTCGCGATAACCAATAATTTTTTTACCATCTTGTTTAAGATTAGTAAGTTCTTTTGAACGAGCTCCTGTTGCCAGGATAATATTTTTAGCTTGTAACTCTTTAGTTTTCCCTTCTGCATCGGTTACTTCAACTATTTTATTGCTTTTTAACTTACCATATCCTTGAATATGATCAATTTTATTCTTTTTAAATAAAAATTGAATCCCCTTGCTCATACCATCAGCTACTCCTCGGCTTCGGGCAACCATTTGTTCAAAATCAGCCTTTGCTTCACCTTCAATAGTTACACCATAATCAGCAGCATGTTTAATGTAATTAAAAACCTGCCCGCTTTTTAATAATGATTTTGTTGGAATACAACCCCAGTTTAAACAAATACCTCCTAATTCAGATCTTTCAACTACGCCAACTTTCATTCCTAATTGTGATGCGCGAATTGCAGCTACATAACCTCCCGGGCCACTTCCAATTATAATTAAATCGTAATTCATTTCAAATAGATTTTTATTAATTGTTAATCGGTTACTTACTATTTTTTGCGAAAATATATAATATTTACTTTATTCTAAAACTTTTTATATTTTCTGTTTTTTCAAACTCAAATTCCCTTGAATTAACTGAAATGATTTTGCAATTAAGAAAATCATAACCAAAGAAAAAATAATGGATGCCCCTGATGGAATATTGATTTTATAAGAAATTATCAGTCCAAGGAAAGCACCAATCAATCCAATAACAATTGAAACTATAATAATGTTTCTAAAATTTTTAGTAAAAAGGTTGGCTATTGATTGAGGTATTGTTAATAATGAAATAACGAGGATAATTCCAACAACCTTGATATTCAAGACAATTGTTAGTGCCACAAGTCCAATTAGTAAATAGTTGATTAAACTTACTGCTATTTTATGTGTTCTGGCAAACTCTTGATCATAGGAAATAAAAACAATAGTGCGGTAAAAAAAAGCAAATACCAAAATAAGAACAATACTTAATCCAAACATTAAATAAATATCGAGATTTGAAACAGTTAGAATGCTGCCAAATAAATAAGACATTAAATTCGGAGCATAGCCTGGAGTAAGAAACACGAACATAATTCCAACCGCCATGCCAAAAGACCATAGAATTCCGATAACAGAATCTTCACGAATATTTGATCTTTTTGAAATAAATTCAATTCCTAATGCAGAGAAAACACCAAATATTGCAGCAAATATTATCGGATTAAATCCTAAATAATATCCTATTCCGATTCCTCCAAATGATGAGTGAGTAATTCCACCACTTAGAAAAACCATTCTGCGTGTAACTATATAAGTTCCAATAATTCCACAACTAACACTTGCCAAAATTCCGGCTAAGAGGGAGTTAACAATAAATTTATATTCTAACAATTCAGAAATCATATTAATGTGGGTGTTTATGTAGTACTGTATGAGGAACTTCTCCGTGTGTTATTAGCTTAATTGGGCAATTATATGATGCCAGTTGTTCTTCAGAAATTTTATTTGATTTATGATAATGTAAATTTCTGTTAACACATGCAATTGTTTTTACATAACTTGAGATTGTTCCAAGATCATGAGAAACAATTATTATTGCCATTTCATTATTTAATTCTTTTAAAATTTCATACAATTCACCTTCAAACTGATTATCAACAAAGGTATTTGGTTCATCAAGAATTAAAAGGCGTGGTGATGAAACTAATGCTCGTGCTAATAAAACCTTTTGCATTTGTCCACCGGAAAGCTCACCAATCGCAGTATCTTTAATATCACAAATTCCTATTCTTTTAAGAGTCTCAGTGGCCTTTGTTTTTTCAGATTTTGTATATCGCTTAAATATACCTTTTGAGCCATAAATTAATCCTGTTAAAACCACCTCTTTAACTGTGATTGGAAATTTCTTATCGATCTTATTAATTTGAGGTAAATAACCAATTTTATTATTTCTTTCTGATTGAATGTCATCGAAAAATCGAACAGAACCCTTAAATGGCTTTATTAGTCCAAGAATTACATTTAGCAATGTAGTTTTACCACCTCCATTAGGTCCAATAATTCCAATAAAATCATCGTCGAAAATTTCAAGTGAAACATCATTTAATACAACATCGTTGTTATACCCAGCGTAAACAGATTCTATCTCAAGTATTTTTCCCATTAATTCGCTTTTGAATATGATTCAACTATTTCGTTAGCAATGATTCTTATGCTTTCGTTCCAGTTATAATCCAAGGGATCAATCTGAACAACTGAGCCCTGAATTTCATTAGCAATAACTTCTGCATTATGAGTACTAAACTGCTTTTGCACAAAAATGATTTTTATATTTTCTTGTTTTGCTACATTAATTATTTTCTGAATATTTGCAGGAGTAGGTTCTTTTCCATCTATCTCAATAGATATTTGTTCTAATCCATAATCACGTGCAATATAACTTAATGCCGGATGAAAAATCATAAACTTTCTATTTTTATAAGGACGTAAAACCTCATTCAAATAATTATTTAGACTATCAATTTCTGATAAAAAGGAATTATAATTTACAGTAAATTCATTCTTAGATTCAGGTTCACTTTTTACTAAAAAATCAAAAATTATTTCAGCCTGTTTTTCTACTTCCTTTGGCGATGTCCAAATATGCGGATCAACTCCATGATGATGGTGACCATCGTGTGAATGCTCGTGTTCATTTTCCGGTTCAATCAAATCTGCATTTTGTGACAAATCCACAATTTGCATTTCAGGATTAATGTTCTGCATGTTTTTCATCCACACATTTTCAAACTCAATATGTCCAATCTTCAAATATGCAAAAGAATTTGAAAGTTCTTTCATTTGTTTTGGTGTTGGCTCATAAGTTACAGGGCTTGCTCCCGGAGGAATTAGAACATTAATATTAAAAAGATCTCCAGCTATTTTTTCTACAAAATATTTTTGTGGTAAAATACTTACTGTTATAGTTTTCTTATTATTTGAATCATTCGTGCTTTGATTACTGCAAGATGCAGAAATTAACAATAACAATATAAAGAACTTAGCTACTTTCATTCTATAACTATTTAGATTTGTATCAAATAATACCGTTTATTATTCAAAATGCCATATTTGTGAAAAACAAATATGGATTGAATATATAACAGCATTAACCATTCTAAACTTCAAAACATCATTAATGATACAACATTTTGAAGAAGAATTGGTATAACAAAAATAAGAGAAAAAAGGCAGATCGTAAAAACAATTGTAATTTTTAATAAAAAAGCAATATTACTTTTTTATTACTCTCCTCCATACCAAGTTTTAAAATCAGAAACTTTTTCGCGACTCACAATAATTTCTTTTTCGAATTCATGTGGAAATTTTATACGCAAACGACTTGTGGAATACACAATAACATCCGAGATGTGATCGAAATTAATGATAAAAGAACGGTTTGCTCTGAAGAATTTTTCAGGATTTAATTGATTTGCCAATTCTTCCAATGTATTATCTACAATAAACTTTCTGTTTTCGTTAGTAATAATAAAGACAGTTCGGCCTTCTGCATAGAAAAAACAAATATCATCGGTAGAAATGGATTTAATATGCTCACCGAGTTTTACCAGATATCGTGTTTTATAATTAGATGCTGTTCCAGATAATAATTTTGCAATTTGATCCAGCGAAATATTGCTTTGAGATTTATCTTGAGGAAGATTGTTTTGCAAACTTTTAATCTTTTCCATAGCAGCCACTAGGCTTTCATAACTCAAAGGTTTTAATAAGTAATCTATACTATTTAATTTAAAAGCATCGATAGCATATTCATTAAAAGCCGTTGTAAATATGATTGGCTTTTCAACTTTAATCGATTTAAAAATATCAAAGCTTAGACCATCAGTAAGCTGAATATCAAGAAATATTAGATCAATTCTTTCTTGATTGATTTTTAGATATTCCACACTTTTCTCAACAGTAGTAATTTGATCAAGAATTTCAATCTGTGAATCATATTTTTTCAATAACAGCTCCAACTTTTCAGCAGCTGGCTTTTCATCTTCAATAATTAAAACTTTCATTATTTAAGTTTAAAGTGTCTATAATGCCTAAAGTATTAATGCTATATAAAATCTATGAATACTCATAATTCTGAGATCCTAAGTAAATATCTTATTTAAGTTACTTTAAATACTTCCAACTTTAGTTCACTTTAAGTACTTCTTTTTTAATTTTCTAATTCAAAAACAGGAATTTTATATGTTCTTATATTATTTTCCTCATCAATAGAAATACTTTTTTTTCCATAATA
>DAOUTQ010000230.1 GCA_030668615.1 Bacteroidales bacterium
ATAAATAAAAAAGAACTCCATTTCGTAATTCAGTTTTATGTATCTCAAGTTTTTCAAACATATAAGCTGCACGATCTAAAACATCTTCTTTGCAGCTTGATTCGATGTGAAGGCGTATTTCTCCCGATGTATTTAATTCTGCTTCTTTTACAGCATCGGTTATTGATTTCTTTTGTTCTTGGTTAAAGAATTGTGATGGTTTCATAATTAAAACTCTACTTTAGGTGTTTGTTCTGCATTCTCTTGTGCTTTGAAATATGCTTTTTCATCAAAGTCAAAAATGTTAGCATAAATATTTTTTGGGAACTGTTTTATATAAGTATTATATGCTTGTGCACTGTTATTAAATTTCTGACGCTCAACAGTAATTCTATTTTCAGTTCCTTCTAATTGTGATTGTAGTTCAAGAAAATTCTGATTTGCTTTTAAGTCAGGATAACGTTCAACAACAACCATTAATTTTGATAAGGCAGAACTTAAACCTCCTTGAGCTTGTTGAAAAGCTTGAATACTTTCTGCATTTAAGTTTGAAGGATCAATTGTTGTTGAAGTAGCTTTAGCTCTGGCTTCTATTACTCCTGTTAAAGTTTCACTTTCATGAGCTGCATAGCCTTTTACTGTTGCAACTAAATTTGGAATTAAATCTGCTCTACGTTGATAAACATTTTCAACTTGTGCCCATTGCGAGACAACAGTTTCATCCATGCTTACCATTCTATTGTATGTACCTTTTATTGATGAATAAAAGAAAAGAGCTATAACAGCAATTACAATTATTACAATCCACGATTTTTTCATTTTCATATTTTTAAAGATTTAGTGATTTTTCAAATTTAAATATATATCTGCATGTATCAAATTCTGTGCTACATAATTAATTCAGAAGATTTGTCATGCTTATTTGCCATATCATGATTTTTATCTTTCTTAATAAACTCATAATTTGTATTTTTGGCATTGTTTTAAATTAAATCTTAAAAAGATATTAATATGGAAAGGAAACAGCGCCATCCTTTTTTAGCTGATAATAGACTGAGGATTCGATATCCATAGTTTTACTGTCATTCTGAGCGAAGCGAAGAATCTATATGTAATAGATCAAAGATGTTTCACTACGTTCAACATGACATTTTATTTTAAGCATATTGTCACACTGTCCCGATAGCTATCGGGATGTCGAAGTGTGAGTATAAAAATCTAAATAAAAATCAAAAAAATAAATTATAATGAATAGAGAAGAATTTCAAAAAGTAGTTTTACAAGGAATTCCTGCAGAGTTACCTTCTCCGAAACAATATGATCCGGAAATTCATCATGCACCAAAGCGTAAAGAAATTTTAACGGTCAATGAAAAGAAATTAGCAATTAAAAATGCCTTACGATATTTTGATATAAAGCATCACGAGGTATTAGCAAAAGAATTTGCCGAAGAATTAGAAAAATACGGTCGTATTTATATGCATCGTTTTCGTCCCGATTATAAGATTTATGCACGATCAATAGATGATTTTCCTGCAAAATCGCGCCAAGCACAAGCTATTATGCTAATGTTAAGTAATAATTTGGATTATGCTGTAGCTCAGCATCCACATGAGTTAATTACTTACGGTGGAAATGGAGCTGTTTTTCAAAATTGGGCACAGTATCTAATATCAATGCAGTATTTAGCTCAAATGACCGATGAGCAAACTATGGTACTATATTCTGGTCATCCAATGGGAGTATTTCCATCGCATAAAGATGCTCCACGCGTTGTTGTTACAAATGGGATGATGATTCCTAATTATTCAAAACCTGACGATTGGGAGAAATTTAATGCTTTAGGTGTAACTCAATATGGTCAAATGACTGCAGGTTCGTTTATGTATATTGGTCCACAAGGAATTGTACACGGAACAACTATTACTGTGTTGAACGCTTGCAGGAAAATTGATAAAACGGGAGAAGGGACTGCAGGAAAAATCTTTGTTACTTCTGGTTTAGGCGGAATGAGCGGAGCTCAGCCAAAAGCAGGAAATATTGCAGGAGTTGTAAGTATTACAGCAGAGATAAATCCTAAAGCAGCATATAAACGTGAGGAGCAAGGTTGGGTTGATGAAGTAATTGAAGATGTAGATAAAGTAATCGATGCTGCTTTAAGCTATAGCGAAAAGAAAGAAGCATATTCAATAGCTTTTTTAGGAAACATTGTTAAGCTATGGGAAAGATTGGCAGAACGCAAAATTCATATACATTTAGGATCTGATCAAACATCATTACATAATCCATGGGCTGGTGGTTATTATCCTGTTGGATTAACATACGATGATTCAGTTAAGATGATGGCTGAAAATCCTGAAGAATTCAAAAAACATGTACAAGAATCATTAAGAAGACAAGTTGCTGCCATTAATAAAATGACCGCACAAGGAACTTATTTCTTCGATTATGGAAATGCTTTCTTATTAGAATCAAGTAGGGCTGGTGCAGATATAATGAAAGAAGATGGTAATTTTAAATATCCATCATATGTTCAGGATATTATGGGACCAATGTGTTTCGATTATGGTTTTGGACCATTCCGTTGGGTTTGTACTTCATCAAAACCGGAAGATCTGGATTTAACAGACCGAATTGCAATGGAAGTTTTAGAAGAAATTGCAAAGACAGCTCCAATAGAGATTTCTCAACAAATGAAAGATAATATTCGTTGGATAAGCGAAGCTAAAAAGAATAAATTAGTTGTAGGTTCACAAGCACGAATTTTATATGCCGATTGTGAAGGACGTACAAAAATTGCTGCTGCATTTAACGAAGCAGTTAAGTCTGGGCGATTATCAGCGCCAGTTGTTTTAGGACGCGATCATCATGATGTTTCAGGAACTGATTCACCTTTCCGTGAAACTTCAAATATTTACGATGGTTCGCAGTTTACTGCTGATATGGCAATTCAGAATGTTATTGGTGATTCGTTCCGTGGTGCAACATGGGTTTCTATTCACAACGGTGGTGGAGTAGGATGGGGCGAAGTAATTAATGGTGGTTTTGGAATGGTACTGGATGGAAGTGAAGATGCTGACCGTAGATTACGAATGATGTTACATTGGGATGTAAACAATGGTATTGCCCGCAGAAGCTGGGCAAGAAACGATGG
>DAOUTQ010000031.1 GCA_030668615.1 Bacteroidales bacterium
ATTACATCAATGAAAGGTACTATGCCTTTTATTTTTAGCAAGGTATTAGAATCTAATGAAATAAGGATTGCAACTCAGGAGTATTTAAATTATCGCATTATTGGTCTTTTTTTTGCATGCATTAATTTTGGTTTTAGAGCTTTTTACATTGGAATCGCAAAAACAAAAGTAATTACATATACTACTGTTTTTATGGCAATTACTAATGTTTTTCTTGATTACGCACTAATTTTTGGAAATTTTGGTTTTCAAAAATACGGTATTGCTGGTGCTGCAATTGCTTCAGTTATTGCAGAAATATTTGCGAGCATTTACTTTATATTTTATACCCTAAAATTTGTAGATTTCAAGTTTTATGGATTATTTGCTTTTCAAAAATTAAGTTTTGAATTATTCAAAAGAATTCTAACGGTATCATTACCAATGATGCTTCAAAATTTTATTTCATTTATAGGTTGGTTTTTCTTTTTCCTTTTTGTTGAAAAAATGGGTGAGCATTCTCTTGCAATTTCAAATGTAATACGTAGCATTTATGTTGTAATGCTTATTCCAATTTGGGGCTTTACATCGGCAACAAATACTTTGGTAAGTTTTGTTATCGGGCGTGATCGAAAAAATGAAGTAATTCCAGTTATTATTAAAATATTAAAGCTTTGTATTCCTGCAGTAATGCTGATTGTTTTTATAAATTTACTTATTCCTGAAGTGATTTTGTCAATATATACCAATAACATAGTATTAATCCAGAACTCTTTATCTTCACTTTATGTTGTAAGTATTGCAGCTATTTTTCTTACAATTGGGTTTGTTCTTTTTAATGGAGTTTCGGGAACAGGTATGACAAAAATTTCTTTTCTGATTGAATTAGCAGTTATTGAACTTTATATTTTCGGTACTTATCTGCTCGTTAATATTCATAATCCACGTATTGAACTAGTTTGGCTAATCGAAATATTTTATGGAATAATTATAGGTTTATTTTCATGGTTTTATTTGAAGTATGGAAATTGGAAAGAAAAACGAATATAAAATAAACCCTGATGAAAAATCATCAGGGTTTATTTTAAGGTATAAGTACTTTTTATTTTAATAATTTAGCTTTTCCCGAGGCAGTTTTTATTTTAATTACAGGAGAATCCCCACCTTTAGTAAAAGATTTAAAATCGTAGTCTTTCCCGTGTTTGTTAACAACTTCTTCCTTATCGAATTTTATTGGAGATATTATTTCACCTTTATCAACTCTGGCTGAAAATTCAAAAGCTCCTTTAATTTCGTTACCATTAAAATCAAGAATAGAATTTCCTGAAGCTGAAGATAATACTAAATCAGAATTAGGAGTTTTAGTTAAGATAACTTCAACATCTCCAGATGCAGTTTTAAAAGTGCTTTCTCCAAGTATTTCAATTTTATCAGCTACTACATTTCCACTTGCAGATTTTAATAAAAAATCGCCTTTAGCACCAATTAGTTTTATATCTCCAGAAGCTGTTTTAAGCATTGTTTCACCTGCAATATTATAAGCATCGATACTTCCACTTGCCGATGATATATTCAAACCATTATTACAGTTGCGAGCGGTAATACTTCCTGAGGCTGAACTTATATCAGATTTCCCATTTATATTTTCTAGTGTAATATCTCCACTTGCAGTTGAAATCTTAACTTCTTTTCCAACATCCTTTATTTCAATATCTCCAGATGCTGTATTTGCATTTAAGTTATTGTCAACATTATTCAATATTAAATCACCTGAAGCTGAATTAAATTTAACACTAATATTTGAAGGAATTGTAATAGTCCATTCTGACTCACCTTTACAATTTCCACCATGAAAATCTTCTTCAATACTTAAATAATTATCTTCTTCTTTAAAAATATACTCAAAACAATCATCGGAGTATGTGTATTTTAGATTAACAATAATTTTATCGGAAGTACCTTCTTTAATAATACAGTCTCCACTTACGGTTGAAACTTTTAGTATTTCTTTAGCATCGAATGTTTTATTTACTTCTTTTTGTGCAATTGACACAAAGCTTAAAGACAATAAAAAAGATGCTATAATCACTGTAATTTTTAAATTTTTCATAATTTTCTTTTTAATGATTTAACAAAAGACGACTATTTTTTAAATCCGCTGCAAATTTTCAAATGAGTTTTAATTCTAAACCTTATGATGATTTTATGATGTCAAAAAAAATCAGTACATTACTGAGGTAAATAAGGGTATTCATAAATAATATTTTTAATGAAACAACACATTACTCTCATGCTTAGGGCGCGCGTTTTGGACTACGGGAATCGCCAGGTTTTTAAATATAAAAATAAATCAAACGGAAAATACGAATCAGTAAGTTGGAATGATTTGTTGGACCTAACTAATAAGGTCTCAAAATCTCTTATTCATCTTGGTTTCGGACATAACAGTAAGATTGGTATTCTTAGTAGTAATAAACCCGAATGGACTATAACCGATTTGAGTATATTAGGTATTCGAGGTGTTGTTGTTCCTTTTTACGCAACAGCTTCAAAAAATGATATTAAATATATTATTGATGAAACCAAAATGAAATTGTTGTTTGTTGGTTGTAATGAACAGATAGAAAAAGCTTCTTGGTTATTAGAACATTGCGAAACTCTTGAAACGATTGTGGCTTTTGAAGGAAATATTCCAGAAAAGGATAAAAGATTTATTGAATGGACTGACTTTTTGGAATTATCAACTGATGATCAATTAAATAAAAGATTGGATCAGATTACTGATGAAATTCAGCCTGATGATTTAGCTACAATTATTTATACATCAGGAACAACGGGTGAACCAAAGGGAGTGATGCTGGGACATGATAATTTCATGAACGCTTTTAAAATTAATGAGGGGAGGTTAAATATTGATGAAAGTGATATTTCATTATGTTTTTTGCCTTTAAGCCATGTGTTTGAACGTACTTGGACCCTGTTTATGTTATATTGTGGTGCAACAAATGTATTTTTGGAAAATCCACGTGAAGTTATAAATGAACTTTCTGTTGTTAAGCCAACAGTTATATGTACAGTTCCTCGTTTTTTTGAGAAAACATATGATGGAATTCAGCAAGAATCAGAAAAATGGCCATCTTTTAAGAAACGAATTTTTAGCTGGTCAATTTCAATCGGACATAAATACATTAAATATTCTAAAAATTCAAAGAAGGCACCGAAATTACTTGAACTTAAAAATTATATAGCTGATAAACTAGTGTTAAAAAAACTAAGATTAATATTTGGAGGGAGAATTAAAGTAATGCCATGCTCTGGAGCTGCAATGGATCCAAAGCTTATAAAATTTTTCCATGCTACAGGAACTTTTATTAATTATGGCTATGGTGCAACGGAAACTACTGCGACAGTGTCTTGCTATAGATCTGATATTTATAATTTTGATTATTGTGGAAGCATTATGCCCGAGGTATCTGTTAGAATTGGAGAAAATCAAGAAATATTTGTAAAAGGAAAAACCATTTTTAAAGGATATTATAATAAGCCTGAAGAAACTGCAAAGGTTTTAATAGATGGTTGGTATAAAACCGGAGATGAAGGCTATATTGTTGATGATGAATATTTGGTAATGACAGATCGTATTAAAGATTTGATAAAGACTTCAGGTGGAAAGTATGTTTCTCCTCAAAAGCTTGAGTTATTAATTGGTCAGGATAAATACATCGAACAAATAGTTGTTTTGGGTGATAATAAAAAATATATCACCGCATTAATAGTTCCTTCATTTGCAAACTTGAAAGAGTATTCTAAAAAATTAGGATTAGATCCTGATAATAATGAAATGATTATTTCCAATAAGGGAATAATTGATTTTATACAACAAAGAATTGATATATGTCAGGCCGAATTAACTACTTATGAAAAAGTTGTAAAGTTTACATTGTTACCTGAAACATTTAATATTGATAATCAAACTTTAACAAATACTTTAAAAATTCGACGTAAAATAATAGCTCAACAATACAATGAGTTAATTGAGAAGATGTATTGATCGAAGTATTTTCTATTACTTGAATGAAAATAGTATGTTTTTGTATTTTAATGATTTTTGGCTATAATCTCAATTATAATAGGTTAAGTTATGATTAAACTTTTATAAGTGATTCATTGTCTAACAGAGTGAATTATTACATTAAATATTTAAATTACATCTTAATAACTTATTCAATATGAGAAAAATAAGCTTTTTATTCATTTTATTACTGACTATTTCCTTTTCAGGATTTTCTCAGGATAAAGAAACAGACAAACTTTTTTCAGAATCTACTTTTTCCGGTTTAAAATTTCGAAATATTGGACCAGCATTTATGTCAGGACGAATTGCAGATATCGCTATTCATCCTGAAAATGATAATGTATGGTATGTGGCTGTTGGTTCTGGAGGTGTGTGGAAAACTACAAATTCAGGTACAACCTGGAAACCAATTTTCGATAGTCAAAGTGTTTACTCTATTGGTTGCGTGACAATTGATTCTCAAAATCCAAATATTATTTGGGTAGGAACAGGTGAAAATGTAGGTGGTAGACATGTAGGTTATGGCGATGGAATTTATAAAAGTTCTGATGCAGGTGAGAGTTGGGAAAATATAGGTTTAAAAGAATCTCAACATATTTCAAAAATAGTAGTTCATCCTGAAAACTCCGATATCATTTGGGTAGCAGCGCAAGGTCCATTATGGAGGAAAGGAGGAGAGCGTGGATTGTATAAGTCTATTAACGGTGGTAAATCATGGAAGAAAACACTTGGTGATAATGAATGGACAGGAGTAACTGATATTGTTTTTGATTCACGTAATCCTGATGTAATTTATGCAGCAACTTGGCAGAGACACAGAAATGTGGCAGCTTATATGGGTGGAGGACCAGGTTCAGGTATTCATAAATCGGTTGATGGCGGCGAAACCTGGGAAAAACTTAGTAGTGGATTACCAAATACCAATATGGGGAAAATCGGATTGGCAATTTCACCTCAGAATCCTGATGTGGTTTACGCTGCAATAGAACTTGAACAACGAACAGGTGGAGTATACAGGTCAGGTAACAGAGGTGCTTCATGGAAAAAACGTTCCGACGCTGTATCTGGTGCTACAGGACCGCACTATTATCAGGAACTATATGCAAGCCCTCATCAATTCGATATGTTATATCTTGTAGATGTTAGAATGCAGATATCTGAGGATGGCGGAAAAACTTTTAAAAAAATGAAAGAAGAATTTAAGCACTCAGATAATCACTCAGTAACATTTAAAAAAGATGATCCGAATTATATACTTGTTGGAACAGATGGCGGTATATATGAAACTTTTGATTTAACCGAAAACTGGAAATACGTTTCCAATTTACCTCTTACTCAATTCTATAAGGTTGCTGTTGACGATGCTGAGCCTTTTTATAATATTTATGGGGGAACACAGGATAATAGTACTCAGGGTGGACCTTCAAGGACAGACAATGTTACTGGAATAAGAAACTCTGATTGGGAGATAGTATTATTTGCAGACGGGCATCAACCTGCAACTGAACCTGGTAATCCGGATATTATTTATGCAGAATGGCAACAAGGAAATCTTGTAAGAGCAGACAGAACTACTGGAGAAATAGTATATATTCAGCCACAGCCTGAAGAGGGCGAAGTTTATGAGCGCTTTAACTGGGATGCACCAATATTAGTTAGTCCGCATTCAACAACAAGGATTTATTTTGCATCACAACGTGTATGGAGATCAGATAATAGAGGTGATAGTTGGACAGCAATATCAGGTGATCTTACAAAAAATCAAGAAAGAATTACCCTTCCGATAATGGATAAAACATGGAGTTACAATTCTCCGTGGGATCTGGATGCAATGTCAAATTATAATACAATAACATCGTTGGCAGAATCGCCTGTAAAAGAAGGATTAATTTATGCAGGAACTGATGATGGTATTATTCAGGTTACTGAAGATGGAGGTGCTAATTGGCGAAAAATAAATATTGGAGATTTGCCAGGAGTTCCAGCAACTGCTTTTGTTAACGATATTAAAGCTGATTTATTTAACGAAAATGTAGTTTATGTTGCTTTAGACAATCACAAATTTGGTGATCTAAATCCTTACTTATTTAAGAGTACAGATAAAGGGAAAAGCTGGAAATCAATAAAAGGGAATATACCTGAAAAGACCTTAATCTGGCGTTTGGTTCAGGATCATGTTAAGCCGGAATTATTATTTGCTGCTACAGAATATGGAATTTATTTTACAATAGATGCAGGTAAAAAATGGACAAAACTTTCTGGTGGCGTTCCAACAATTTCATTCCGTGATTTGGCAATTCAGCGACGCGAAAATGATTTAATAGGTGCATCATTCGGACGTAGTTTCTTTATCCTTGATGATTATTCTTCTTTACGAAATATCTCTGAGGAACAGTTAAAGAAAGAGGCTACACTTTTTCCAGCCAGAAAGGCGTGGTGGTATATCCAACGTGAACCACTTGGACGTGAAATAAAAGGATCCATGGGAGCGTCATTGTATACCGCACCAAATCCTCCTTTTGGAGCTGAATTTACTTATTATATAGGCACTGATTATAAAACCCATAAGGAGATCAGGACTGAAAAAGAGAAAAAGTTAACTGAGCAAAAACAAAATATTCCTTTTCCAGGTTGGAATGCTTTAGAAAAAGAGCTTAATCAGGATAAACCAAAAATATTGCTTACAGTGAAGGATGTTGAGGGTAATGTTGTTAGAAAGTTAGAAGGACCAACAGGTAAAGGATTTCATAGATTAGCATGGGATTTAAAATATCCATCGACAAGAGCTATTTCGAATGAAAGAGAAAATTCTGGATGGTTACCTGAAGGTACTATGGTAACACCAGGCAAATACACTGTTACACTTTCAAAACAAATAGATGGTGTTATAACTGATTTGTCTGAATCTGTTGAGTTTGAAGTTGAGCAGCTTAGAAAAGGATCACTTGAAGGATCTACGCCCGAGAAAACAGTAGCTTTCTGGAAAGAGATAGCAGAAATGCAGGGTTCAACAAGTGCTGCATCTATGTCATTACATAATGCCCAGAAAAAAGTTGAAATACTGATTAAAGCCGTTGGCCGTGCACAAAATGTTCCAGGAAGTTTGGAAACCAAACTGTATAATTTAAAACAGGAAATAGTTGATATTCAAATAGAATTCTATGGTAGCAGGGCTAAGGGAAAAATAGGGGAAAGAGGTAACCCAACAGTATACAGTCGAATGAGTGCTGCTCATATGGGAACAATGAAGTCAACTTATGGCCCAACACCAACACATATTAGAAGTTTAGAAATTGCTAAGAAACAGTTTTTACCAATAAGAAATAAAATTGAGGATATTGTTTCAAATAAGATTCCTGAGTTAGAAAAGGAATTAAGAGATGCTGGAGCACCTTGGATTGAAGGACAGCAATTACCCTGATTTTAAATAGAAACTGAATATTTTTTGTCCTGCTGATGCATTTTAGCAGGACTTTTTTACCTAATCACACATACATAAATCTAAATATATAGAAATGTAAAATTAAATTATATTTTTGCAGTCTAAATTATGGGTAAATCATGAATAAAACAAGCAAAAAAAAGGGTGCAAGTAAAAAAGTAATTTCAAATAGAAGAATAATTCAGGCTATAATTGGAGTAATAGTTTTTATTGCCATACAGTTTTTTAATATTAGTTTGTGGTACGCGTTATTAGCAGGAGTTATTGCAGGCTTGATTTTCGGAAAAGTGTTTTGCAGGTGGATGTGTCCATTAGGATTTATAATGGAAGTATTCATGAATATTAACCCTGAAGAAAAATTCAAACAAACATATCAATATCATAAATTGGGTTGCCCAATAGCATGGATATCTGGTATTTTGAATAAAATTAGCATTTTTGGTATAAATTTTACCGGTAACGATTGTACTCACTGTGGTGTTTGCGATAAAGCATGTTACATTTCTACACTAAACAATGAATTTAGTTTACATAAGAAAGGGAAAAAAAATCCTGCTGAACAGTTCAGTTGTTCAAAGTGTTTGCAATGTGTTGCGGTTTGCCCTAGCGATAGCTTAAAATATAATTTTAGGAATTTTATAAAAAAATAACTAACTCAGTTCAATAATTGAAAAAGGAGAAGCAGTTTGAATAATTCTATCAAGCTTTAAACCTGAATCTTCGATTATTACTTTAAATTCTTCACGAGTACGTTCTTTTCCACCATTTCTACCAACAAGCATTTGTATATCGTAAAGTTTTGCAAATGAGTATCTATTATTATTTTCAATAATTGGCTCGAAAATTAAGATTTTACCATTTTTAGGCAGTACTTGTTTAATGTCTTTTAATAAATGAATACATTGATCGTCAGAAAGATTGTGAATAATACTTTTTAATAAATACATATCTCCTCCTTTGGGAATGCTTTTAAAAAAGTTTCCTGAAATGGTGTCAAAGCGATCAGTTACTTTATATTGTTCAGCAATTATTTTTGCTCCTTCAACTACATGTGGTACGTCAAATACTTTCCCCGAAATTGATTTATATTTATGTAAAATCATGGCGAGTAATATTCCTTGTCCTCCGCCAATATCAATAATGTTTTTGGCATTACTAAAGTTATATTCAGATAGTATTGCATAACTCAACATAAGGGATGAGTTAGTCATGGCTTGATTGTAGATTTCATTTCTGTCCGGATTTTTTTCAAGATATTCGAACACATCCATGCCTAAAACTTTTTGTGCCGCATTTTCACCGGTTTTAACCACGTAATTTAATTCTTCAAACATTTTCCAGTTAATGCCATTTACCTGATGAATAACCATATGCCTCATAGAATCTTTCTGATCAAGTAAGGTTTTTGATAATCTGTTATTGGCAAACATTCGATTCTTTTTTTCCACAAAAACATCCTGACTGGCAAGCATTCTCAGCATACGATACAAAGCTTCTTCATTTGAATTAGTCGATCTGGCTAATTCAGAAACTGATTTTTCACCTTTTTTAAGATGCTCAGATAAGTTTAGATCTGCTGCAACTCCAATGGCGCGTGTAACATAAAAACCCTGAACCATTTCAATAATTGCTACATTGGCAGGAGTTAATTTTTTGGATAATCGAACTAAAAAGTATCTGAAGCGCTCAAAAACCTTTAGTATTTTTGCCGGTGGATATTTTGGGATTCGTATTTTTTCTTGCATTTTCTGATTTTCAAATTGAATTTATAAAAATAGGAAATAAGCATTATAAAAAATAATCATTTTTTACATTAAAAAGATATGATTATTTTTAAGCGGTTAATTGAAAGGGTCAAATGAAATATAGTTACAAAACGGAAGTGCGAGGATACGAACTCGATTCATATGGACATGTGAATAATGCTGTTTATATCAGCTATACTGAGCAGGCCAGATGGGAGATTTTAAGAAACGCCGGACTTTTAAATTCATTCGTTGATAAGGATTTATTATTGGTGGTGACAGAAACTAATATCAGATACATGCGTGAATTAAAGCTGTTTGATGAAATAGAGATTATATCAACAATTAAAATTGAAGCACCATATCTGGTTTTTCAACATGAAATTTTGAATTTGACCGATAATACGAAAGCTGCAAAAGCTGAAGTTAAAACATTATTGATTGATAAAGACCGCATTCCTCAGGATATTCCGGAAGAATTGCAATCATTGATAAAATAGGTAATAATAAATGAAACAATCGAATATAGCTATTTGGGAAAGGCAGGGAGAACTGGGAATTTTATCTATATCCAACGGTAAGGAGAATTATTTGAATAATCCCGATTTTGTGAGTCTTGATAAATTAAAAAAATGGACATCAGAAAAAGGATTGAAAGGAATTATAATTCGAGGAGTAGGACGTAATTTTTCTGCTGGAGCCGATATTGAAAAACTTGTAGAATTAGCTAAAGATCACGATCTTTTAAAAGATAAAATGACCGAGGGGAAAAAGATTCTTGATTTCATTGAAGATTTGAATATTCCTGTTATTGCTGCAATAAATGGAGTGTGTTTTGGTGGTGGATTAGAGATTGCATTAGCATGTCATATTCGTATTGCTTCAAAAACTGCATTATTTGCATTTCCTGAAACAAATCATGGTCTTATTCCTGGTTTAGGCGGAAGTTATAGAATAATACAATTACTTGGAAATAGGGCCAAAGAAATTGTACTAAATGGCGACATGCATAATGCTGAAAGAGCTTACGAAATTGGCCTTGCAGATCATATTTCTGAGCAAAAGGATTCATTTGAATTAGCAATAGAAAAATTAAAAAGTCTTACATCAGATCGTTCTATAGAGCTTATTAATTATGCTATGCAAGCTATTCGTAATGCAACATTACTTGAAAAGGATGACGCATTGAAGATAGAAACTGAGCTATTTTGCAAATTGGCAGTGAATGTAAAAAAGGATCAGTAAAATAATTATGTATAAAGAGATTGTTGAGATAAAGTCGGTTGAAGAAATTGACGCAATTTTATTGAAAAAAACAGATAAGTATTTTACTGATAGAGAATTAAAATCTGTTGAAGATAAAAATAAGCTTAAAAGTCTTGGTGCACGATATTTGATAAAAAGATCAATTTTAGATTATTTAGAATTAGTCAATCAGTATCATGATATTGAAATAGAAAATAAAGAAGATGGGAAACCTATTTTAAGTTATACTGGAGAGGTAATGAATAAAGCTGAGGAAATGAATATTGTAGGTTTTAAAATTTCAATATCTCATTCTGGAAATTATATATCAACATTAGTAGTGGTTGAAGAAAATGTTTAAAGTACTTAACTGGCATATAAAAGATCATATTGGATTTTTAGAAATAAATAATCCTCCTTCTAATCCAATGGATTCTGCATTTTTTGAAGAGTTCTACTGGTGGAGAACGGAAGTCGTTGAGAAAGAAGATATCAAAGCTGTAATAATTCATGGAAAAGGACGCCATTTTTCTTCTGGAGCTGTTTTAGACGATTTACTTGGTATAATAGAGCGAAGTCACATACAGGATGGACATACGGATAAAATTAGCAACTTTCTAAATAAAAACAGTAAGATATTCTATTCTCTTAAAGATTTAAAAATACCGGTAATAGCTGCAATTAGAGGCGTTTGCCTTGGCTCTGCTTTTGAACTTGCCTTATGTGCAGATTATATAGTTTGTGGAGAGAAAGCTGTTTTGGGATTACCAGAAACAACATTTGGCCTTATCCCTGGTTGCACAGGAACTTATATTCTACCAAAACTTGTTAAAAAGTCTCTTGCTATTGAATTAATACTTAGTGGCAGAACATTTAGTCCGATTGAAGCAAAAAAATGGGGGATTGTGCATAAAGTAACCATATCAAAGGAAGTTTTAAATTTGGCAACAGATATTGCGAAGAAAGTAAGTGAAAATTTTGAACCAGAATTTAAAAAATTAAGATAGTTTGTATAATGAATCAGAATAAATTGCTTGAAAAATATATAAAATTGATAGGAACGGGCTCATTCTTGCCCGGGAAACCTATTACAATAAACGAAGTTGATAATTACCTTGGAGAATTAACAGAAGCACCTCAAAAAATTCAAAAATGGCTTCATAGAATGAAAAGCCTTATGAATGAAATGCTTGAGGTGGAGTATTATCATTTTGCAATCGATCCGGAAACCAGAGAATTTACTGAAGATAACATCACAATGTCTGTGAAAGCGGCAAACAATGCTTTAAAAGAAGCAGGCCTAAAAGCAACAGATATTGACCTGATTGTATATGGAAGTGCCCATCAAGATCAGATGCCAACAGCCTCAGTACGTATTCAGGAAGCATTAGGAATTGAGCAATGTGGTGAGATATCTATTCACGCAAATTGTACTTCTGCCTACAAAGCATTGTTAGTAGCAAGTGATTTTCTAAAATCTGGCAGATATAAAAATGCACTTGTAATTTCTTCAGGAATGTCATCATCTGAGTTGAGAGCCGAATATTATAATCAACCAATTGTTAAAAAAGAGGAATTGTTTTTACGTTATTTCTTAAGCGATGGAGCAGGAGCTTTGGTTTTGCAGGCTACTGATAAAAAGGAAAACGGATTGTTTGTCGAAGAAACATATATGGAATCAATAGGAGGTAAAAAGCCTTCTGCTATGATGAATAAACGACCCGCTTACTGGATGAATCCTAAAGAAGAGTTTGAACTTGGTTATCATCACTTGGCTCAAATGTTTAACGATCAACTGAGAACTCATTTTCATGATGAAGACGGAAGCGTGTTTTTAAAAGGATTGAAAAGAATGTTGAATAAATATCCTATTGACTTAAATGAACTAAAATATTTCCAGGTAAACTTTCCTTCAAAGCATATATCCGAATTAATTATGGATGAATGCGATGAACTTGGTATAGACAGAAACACTTTATACACAAAAATGTCAACCATGGGTTATGCCGGACCACCGATGGCATTTATTTCAATTGATAAGATTCTTAAAGAAGAAAAGTTAAACAAAGGTGATGTAATATTGAGTTTTGTTACAGAAGTTAGTAAATTTATGCAGGCAGGATATATTTTGAAATATTATTAGTTTGGCATAGTTTATGTTTAATGAACCATGTGAAAAAATAAAATATTTATTAACTAATAAAAAATACTAATTTAATATTTAGGGTTATGAAAAAAATTATTACGTTATTATTTCTGGCTTTAATTGTACAGGTATCTTTTGCGCAGGAAGAAAAGATCACAGAAAAAGAAGAAGATTCAATGCAGACACTTTTTAGTAAAGATAATTTAAAATTTACCGGTGGTTATCTGGCTCCTGAGGTTAAAGTAAGTGATGTACACCAAGATATATCTCTTATTGTTGGTGGTAAAATGGGTTTTACTTTTAACGATCATTTTACAATCGGACTTGCAGGTTTTGGTTTAACTAATAACAGCAATTTTGATATTAATGATGATCCTTTATATCCTGCCCGAATTGGAATGGGATACGGAGGTTTAAATCTGGAATACACATTTTTTAGTAATAAAAAAATTCACTTTACAATTCCTGTTGTACTTGGCGCTGCTAGTATTTATGTATATGAGGACGATGGTGATTTCTTTTCAGATCAGTTTAACGAAATTGAAAATAGCGCAGCATTTGTTGTTGAACCTGGTGTAAATATTGAGCTCAATTTATTCAAGTTTTTCAGGATTGATTTGGGTGCATCGTATAGATTAATAGAAGGTACTGCACTTGAATATTTAAATGACGAAGACCTTTCTGATTTATCTTTTAACGTTGGATTTAAATTTGGATTTTTTTAAACTGTTGAGCTAATTATAAGTTTAAATGAGGTTATACAAAAAGTAAAATAATGTCATTCCCTTGCAAAAGGGAATCTCTTGACATTTTTATAAACAAAAACAAAAAATCCCCAATCAAGTTGGGGATGACAAAAAGGGGCTTTTTTGAAAGTCTCTTTTTTTATTAAAAAAGAACCCTTAAATTTATATATCGAAATCTTAAGATTATACCGATGAATGAAATTAAAACCATAGGAATTATAGGTAGTGGTAAAATGGGATCGGATATTTTTAATTATTTATCTGATTTTAATTTTAATCTGGTCTGGTTTACGCGAAACCCTGATCATAAAGCGGTTCTTCGCAATACATATCAGAAAAAGATAAAGAGACAGCTTAAACATGGTATAATTAGTCAGGAAATATTCGATTTCAGGAATAAATATAAAATTACAAATGATTTGATAGAACTGTCTGATTGTGATTTAATTCTTGAATCTGTTATTGAAGAGTTGGATATAAAACTGGAAATATTTCAGGAACTTGATAGAATTGTAAAACCTTCATGCATACTTGCTTCTAATTCATCTTCTATTTTGCCTTCTGAATTATGCGAAAACGTTCAAAGAAAAAACAGAATACTTGGATTGCATTTCTTTTACCCAATAGCTTTTAAAAATGTTGTGGAATTAATCTCATCAGATTATACCGATGAAATCTCAATAGAAAAGGCAAAATTATTTTTAGATGATATTAAGCGATTTTATATAGAGCAACAAGAGCAAAGTGCATATGTTTTAAATAGAATATTACTGCAACTTCAGTTAGTGGCTTTTGGTTTTATCAAAGAAATTGGATTAGGATACAAACAAATTGATATCATTGCAAAAAAGATTGTAACTGAATTTGGTTTATTTGAAATGATGGATCAGGTTGGGCACAATACCATGCACAATGCCGTAATGAATTACTCTAAAAAAGACCCTGATAAGAGAAGATATGAGCCTTTACTTAAAGAGCTTCGACACCGACAATCCTTATCAGAAAATAAAACAAGCTACTTGTTCTATGATTACGAAAAAGAGATATTCGAAGTATCCAGCGAAATGGTGAACTACATTCAGGAAACACTAAAATTTACTGCCAAGAAATATATTAAAGAGTATTCAGAAGAGTATCAGATTAACATATTCAATCTTAATAAAGGTCTTGAAGAATTTTGTGGAATTATGTTGTAAAACCAATTCTTTTTCAAAATATAGCATTGCTTATATTTTGATATTTAGAATGGTTAATGCCGTTATATATTCAATCCATATTTGTTTTTAACAAATATGGCATTTTTAATAATAAACGGTATAAAACTGAATTTGGTTACGATTACCATATCAATTTTATCATTTATTTTATTACTTTTGAGCTCTGAAATACTTAATTTGTAAACGATTAAGAATAAATGAATAAGAAGGTAGTTGTTACCGGGTTTAATATGATCACAGCATTGGGTCTTGATTGGGAGGAAACCTGGAAAAATATACAAGAAGGAAAAAGGGGTGTTAAGAAAATATCATTATTTGATGCTTCAGAAAATCAAACTCAAATTGCAGCAGAACTTCCTGCTGAATTCTCAGAAAAATCAGCTTCCGTAATTAAAAAGCGTCTTTCAAAACAAATGACACGTGTTACTCAAATGTCATATGTTTGTGCTATTGAGGCAGTTGAAAAACATAATATTGATTTTGATAAGCTGAACAGAAAACGAGTAGGAGTAATTTTAGGTGTTGTTAATACAGGCGATTCAAGCACAGAGCAAGGAACGACTTCTAAAAACTTGATTCTTAAACGCATGAACAATGCCATGCCGGCATGGATCGGAATGCGTTATAATATTGAAGGTCCAAATTTTACAACTTCTTCGGCTTGTTCATCTTCTGCATTCGCTATTGCATTAGGTTACGATGCCATTAAAGCTGGTCGTGCCGATATGATGATTGTTGGTGGAGCCGATTCAATTATAAATAAAGAAGAAATTGACGGGTTTAACGAGATATATGCCCTTTCGGTAGTAAATGATAAACCAGAAAAAGCAAGTTGCCCATTCTCAAAAAACCGCGATGGTTTTGTAATTGGAGAAGGAGCTGGAATCATGATTTTAGAATCGGAAGAATCTGCAAAAGCACGAGGAGCAAAAATTTATGCTGAATTAGCCGATTATGCTTTTACAAATGAATCATATAATATTATGGCTCCTAAGCCTGATGGAGAAGGAATGGCCGACACAATGGAATTAGCACTTTCAAATGCAGGTATTTCAAAAGATGAAATTAATTATATAAATGCGCACGGTACTTCAACCATGTTAAATGATATGTACGAAACGCAGGCAATTAAAAAGGTTTTTGGTGATATTGCATACAAAATTCCGGTTTCATCTACCAAGTCAATGACCGGACATACCATTGGAGCAGCGGGTGCTATAGAAGGTATTATTAGTGTTTTAGCAATAAAAGACGGAATAATTCCACCAACTATGAACTACGATGAACCAGATCCGGAACTGGATTTAGATTATGTACCCAATAAAGCACGAAAACAGGATTTAAATGTGGTTTTAAGCAACTCCTTTGCCTTTGGCGGACATAATGCTACGCTCGTTTTTAGAAAATTTTAGAATATTGATATTATATTTAAAATTCTTTATAAATTCGCTTATCAAAGAAATTAAAATATAATTATGAGAAATTTTTTAACTCTATTGCTTTTAACAGCAATATTTTCCAACTGCTATTCTCAAGATGTTATTCGTAGAAAAAATGGAGAAACAATAAATTGTGAAATCCAAGGAGAGAATGATTCTTTAGTTTATTTTAAGCAAATAAGAAATAGTTATCCTATTGAAACTTATATAAGAAGAAATGATATTAGGTCCATTGAATATGGAGTTGTTTCAGAAGAAAAACAATTACAAAAACAAACACAAACACAAACACAAACACAAATACAAAATGATCCATTTACAATTGGAGTTGGTCTCGGAATGGATTATGGAGGATTTGGGTTTAATTTACTTCTTTGCCCTCATGAAAGTTTTGGAATTTTTGGTGGGATAGGATATGCATTAGCTGGATATAGTTATAATATAGGAGTTAAAATTAATATTTTACCAAAAACTCGTGTAAATCCTTATTTGTTAGGTATGTATGGATATAATGCTGTTATTGCCGTAAAAGATAATTCAGAATATTCGAAATTCTTTTATGGGCCAACGTTAGGAGTAGGCCTCGATTTTAAATCTCCGCATAGAAATAATTATTGGAGTTTAGCAATTTTAATTCCAATCAGAAAAGGTGAAGTAAATGATTATATAAATTACTTAGAAGATGAAGTACATGTAAAATTCGATACAGAGTTGATGCCTGTTGGTATTTCAATCGGATATAGATTTGGAAGAAAGTAATGTATCAATTAAGATAAATGATGAATGTTTTTCATAATATTTGATTCATGTTAATTATATGAATAATTTATTATTAACGTATTTTTTATTTTCTTCCTCATATAAATAAACACTTCAGGTTTTCGTTTCAGCTCAGGGAATTTGACCTCCTACAATTAACTACCATGAACCTGATCCTGAATTGGATCTGGATTAAAAAACAAAACACGTAAACAGGATTTAAAGGTGGCTTTAAGCAACTCCTTTGCCTTTGGCGGACATAATGCAACATTAGTATTCAAAAAGTACAACGGGTAGTTCCCTGTTTTGAACACCAAGTTTAAATTTTTGTTATTTAATAGTTATTGTATTCTATTTAAGAAGTAATTTTGCATCATGAAAAACTATATTAATTACGTGATATTAAAGGAAAAAAAATTGATTTTTGAGTATTATTACGGTCAAATTAATTTAAATGATTTCATAAAAATTCATGAGAGAAAGAGTAACGATAGAGATTTCAATCCAAACTATAATTTACTAATAGATTTTAGAGATGCTGAGATACGTCTTAGTAAAAAAGATGTACTGGAATTGGTACAATTTCATAAAAATAATCCAAAACTTTATGGTGCAAGATATGCTGCACATATAACAAAAACACCGAAACAAGTCGTAGCTGGAACAATGTTCGACTCATTAAATAATGAACTGCCAATAAAAATTAAAGTCTTTAGCACCCTGGAAGCATCATTACAATGGGTAAGACTCTCAACTGACGATAAAAACATTATTGAATCTTATATTGATACATTCAAAAAACAGCTTAATAATTTATCTGAAAAATAGGTTGAGTCTATTGAAATTCTCGTTATTAAGAAGTACAAAAATTAGTTGAAAGTTAAAGGTGAAAAGTTTCACAAACTCCGATTATAATTTATTGTCATTCCGCACTTGTTGCGGAATCTCTTTTCCTAAATGAGATTAATTATGACTTCTAAATTCTGATTTCTAATGTAAAAAATCATTTGTAGAAGAGATTAATAATATTAACTTCGCATACTTCATTCTAAATGAGAAAATTATTTAATCACTTTAATTTATAATTATGAGAAAATTTTTAACTCTCTTGCTTTTTTTAGTGATATGTTTCAACTCCTATTCTCAAGATGTTATTCATAGAAAAAATGGGGAAAGAATAGATTGTGAAATTCAAAGAGAGAATGACTCAATAGTTTATTTTAAACAGATACGAAATAGTTATCCTGTTGAAACTTTTATAAGAAGAAATGATATTAGAGCTATTGAATACGGAGTTGGTTCAGGAGAAGAACAATCACAAACTGATAAGTCAAATAATTCTTCTAATCGCACTATTAAGGAATTAAATACAATTTCTGCGGGCTTTGGAATTGGCTTGGAATATGGTGGAATAGGTGTGAATCTACTATTGTCACCAAGTCAATACTTTGGAATATTTGGAGGTTTGGGGTATGCATATGGAGATATCAGATATAATGGAGGCGCTAGAATAAATATATTCCCCAAATCGCGAACAAATCTTTTTTTAATGGGGATGTATGGATATAATGCGGTGGTTATTGTAAACAATGGTCCAGGATTAAGCAAAACGTTCTATGGTACAACTTTGGGAGTGGGATTAGAATTTAGAGGCACCAAGAGAAGTGGAATGTGGAGTATAGCAGTCTTGTTTCCTATTAGAGAAGAGGCATATGATTATATAAAATATTTAGAAGATGAAAAAGATGTTGAGTTTGAAAATGACTTATTTCCCGTTGGAATTTCGATAGGTTATAGATTCTAACAGAAAATTCCTCATTAATATTATCAATAGACTTACAACCTTTTTAAAATCCTGATTATTTGATAAGTTTTTAATTTTTGACTTCTAATGTGAAAATTATTTGCACAGGAAATTGATAATTTTATCTTTGCATACTTCTTTAAAAATGAGAAAATTATTTAATCAATTTAAGATATTTTATATGAGAAAAATTATAGTATTTATTGTATTTGCATTATTAATAATTACAATAAAACCTGTGAAAGCTCAAGATAAAGCATTAAAGAGCGGTTTTAGTATTAATTTAATAACAGGTTTTCCTTCTCCTGAAAATTATGGATTAAAGGGCCTTGATCCAGACTTAACTAATAAACTTTTTATTGGTCTTGAAATAGGAAATAGATGGTACATAAAGCCACAAGAAAAATTTGGCTTTGGTATAATGGTTAATTGGTTTGATGTTACTATGCAGTTTAATGAAGTTGATCCACTTAAAGAATATAGCAACAATAGAACATATGTTTTTAACATTTCGTTTTTTGAGTTAGGACCTATTGGAACATATGCTATAACACCAGATATTGGGATAGATGCTTATTATAATATTCGTCCAACATATATGAATACAGGTATATATCTTGATGACGATCAGGATTGGGATTGGGATGGTGATATAGATGTTGGTGGATATGATGCAGATGATGAAACTGCAATGGGTTTTTCACATACTTGTGGTCTTTCAATTAGAAGGAAAGCTTTAGCATTAAGCTTTGAGTACATTTTGGGAAATATTAGAACAATAGATGGTCTAAAAAGTGACCTTTCTGGAGATTTTAGTTTGAATTATGGAACAAATCATTTAAGTGCAAATCATTTTCGTATAATGCTTGGATTTAAGTTTTAGGTTAGTAAAGTTAAAATTGATACAAAAAAGCAGGTTGTTTAGCCTGCTTTTGTCTTGAAACTCACATCTAAAATCTAAAAGCTATTTTTACTTCTTCCTCTTGTCAATAAACACAACTGGTTTACGTTTAAGTTCAGGGAATTTTACTTTGTTTATTTCTTCTTTTGATTCGAACTGAATAGTAGGAGCAACTCGCAGTTTTGCTCTGAAGTGGTCTTTTATAAATTTCTCAAAATTTTCGGGTTTATTCCCGTTTGTGGCGATACGAATTAAGATATCGTCTGTTCCAATTTGGTTAGTAGAAACCTCAATAATATAGTTTTCTACATATTCCATATCGTTTAAAATATCGTACAATGCTGGCGGATATAATGTTGTTCCTTTATACTTTATCATTTCGTTTTTACGTCCAATTACAGGTCCTAAACGCATTGAATTTCGTCCACATTTACAAGTTTCTGTATGATGCTCAACCACATCGCCAGTTTTAAAACGGATTAATGGCATTCCTTCAACACCAAGAGTAGTAATTACCAACTCACCCGGTTCACCTTCTGTAACAGGATTATTATATTCGTCAACAAATTCTACAATTAACAATTCAGGTCGATGGTGTCCGCCAATGCTTTCTCCGCATTCAGCAAAAGCTGCACCCATTTCTGTAGATGCATAAGTTGAATATAATTTAATAGGCCACTTATCTTTTATTCTTTGTCCAAGTGTATTTAATGAAAAATCAGAATTGCGCAACGATTCACCAATACAAATAGCCTTTTTAATGCTGGAGTTTTTATAATCAATTCCGTTTGCTTCAGCATATTCAATCAGTTTAAGAATAAATGAAGGTACAGCAATCAATGCATTTGGTTTAATTCTTCGAATAGTATCCCACTGTAATTCAATCATTCCATTACCAACACGAACCATTCCAGCACCCATTTTTTTTATTCCTAAGAAATAAGCTAAACCGGCCATAAACCTTCGATCGAGAGTTACCATTAATTGGTAAATATCATCGGCATCTCCATCTGAACATTTAAACGAAATATATTCGTTATAAGCTAATCGTTCCAGATCAGCATCTGTCATAGCGAAAGTTACGGGATCGCCTAATGTACCGGAAGTAGTAATGTAATCAACAATTTTACGCTTATCTACACAAATAAAATCATCGTTCTGCTCGTAAAGATCATCTTTGGTTGTAAAAGGTATTTTCTGAAGATCTTCAAGAGTCTTTATATCCGTAATATTGACATTATTTTCTTTGAAAAGATCGGAATAAAACTTCGAATTTTTGTTTACATATTGAAGTAGAACTTTTAATTGCTCTTCCTGATATGTTCTAATTTCATCGGTTGATTTGTGATCGATATCTTTGGGGAATATATTCATATTGATTTTTTATATAAACCCCAAATTTAACATCTTTAGATTAAAGCATAAAGAATACAATGATTATTTTTTATGCTTAAACATAAAACGAATTAAAAGTAAAACAGCCAATTGGAACTTAGAACTCAGAACTATTTCGCTTTTTTATAATAATAAGCTGCCTTTTTCTTATCGTCATAACGGGTATAAATATTTCCAAGGTATTTAGCATATTCAGGCATCGGGTCTATTTTATATAGCTTAAGGAAATAATCACGCGATTTTTTAAAGTTGGGCCAAACTTTATCTAATGCTTTTAATAGTTTTTTATACTGACTTGAAGTTTTTTTATTTTTATAAGCTTTCATCTCTGTAACGTAAAGATTTTCAGCTCTCCAGAAATATTTTTCGGCATAATACTCCAGTGCAGTTATATTGTTTGCTTCCAGTTTAATAATTTGTTGCGCAAGCTTGTCGCATGTTGTTGTATTATTCAGGTTCTTATTTATGATTAAGTAACTCGCAAGCATCCCAACATCGGACTGTGCTTGTTCCTCGATTTCAGGCCATAATTCAATACCTAAATCCCAGTTTTCGCTTTCCGCGTAAGTCTCAAGCAAACGAGCTCTAATGCTATTAATCTCATTTCCTTGTGGATACTTTTCACGGTAGATTTCAAGTGCTGTAATTTCTTTTGATAAGTTATCAATGTTTTTATATACTTTGGCTAAAGATGCATACAATTCCGGTAATGAATAACCTACTTCTTTTGCTGATTCGAGATATTTTCTGGCTTTATCAATTTGTTCCAATTTTAATGCAGAAGTTCCACTTTTAAAATAAATAGGTGCTTTTGCTTTTTTACCTTTACTTTCGACACTTTCAATAATTTGGTCCCAACTTGCAAGTGCAGCTTCGTAGTTTTCTGCTTCGTAAGCAATTTGTCCTTCATTGGTTAACTTTGTTACTGTACATGATGTGAACAATAATGCAATTATTGCAACTATAATAATATTGTAAATTTTCATAAATTTTTGTTTTTGTAGAGGTGGCAAAAGTAAGATATTTTTTTATTCTTTAAAATCAAGGAACTTTTAATTTGTCCAGGAATTATCATAGTCCTTAACAAGAGAAGAGCTGTTGAGTTTACCTGTATTTATATTACCATCCATATAATTTGCAAGCAGTTTGAAGGATTCCTTATTTTCTTTATTAAGTACAAGTAAAACCGAATTTATTGCTGTTTTTGCACAGATAGGAACTCCACCTCCAAGTTCAGCCCAATGTCCACCTAAAAATAAGTTCTTAATAGGAGTTTGATGATGTGCTATTCCTGCTTGCATATTCTTTTTTCCTGGTCGTGCACCCATCATAGTACCGTTCTTATTTCCGGTATATCTGAAGTACGTAATTGGTGTAGAAACATCATAAAATATAATATGATTATTAATATCAATCGATAATTCTTTTTCAACTCTTTTAATTAATGTTTCTGCAACTTCGGTTTTAAGTTTTTGATACTTTTCTCCACGAATATAATTGCCGTTTTCATCTTTTTCTGTTTGCCAATAATTTTTATAATCAATATAGGCAGGAATCAGTAAAGAAATTAAGCCTTTTCCTTCAGGAGTAAGAGATTTATCTCTTGCCGATGGTGCTAAAACACTAATATCACTAATTAAAGGATCGCCACAATTATGTTCATCTCGTTTAATTCCTTCTTTTGTTATACTAATCAATTCCTGACTAATTCCTAAGTCTTCGGCTGGGCAATCTATTGCAATAGAAACAGTAACTGCTGAACTGTATAAAATAGCATCATTCAATTTGGTTTTAAACTTTGAAGAGACAGCTTCTTTTGGAAGCATTTTCGTGTATAAAGTTTCAATATCGTTTGTTGCAATAATGTATTTGCTTTTTAGTTGATATTCTTTCCCTTTTTGCTGATATAGAATACTTTCACAGGTTTTATTAGTGATCCCAAGCTTTTTAACTTCTGCATTAAGAATCAAATCATTTCCAAGTTTCTTATTTACATGCATAAGCCACTGAATAAATACTCTTGCGCCACCTTTTTCCGTAATCTGATAGCCATTATTATATGCCCAAGCAATAGGAAATAGACATGAAAGAAGATCTTTTTCAGAGCTGTATAGTTTATGAAGGTTCTTATCTTTAAAAAATTTATTTAATCCTTTAGGAACACCTTTTTCACCACTATAAAAAACATATTTAATAAGCGGAAGGACAAATTTTAAAAGCTTAAGCTTAAAGAAAGGTTTTTCAAAAGTTGACAAGCTTTCTTCGGTTCTAAAAAGATTAGCATATTTTAAGGAACCTTCTCCAATTTTTTTTGCTGCATAAAAGAATTTTCTGATACCTTTTTCTTCGTGAGGGAAATCTGAAATTAGTTCTTCTTTTAATTCGTCAGGATTGTTGGTAAGTAAATAGTCATATGTTTCACCTTTAAAACGGTGAATTTTTTGCATGGTTTTTATTTTCGGACTATCAGAACCAATTAAATTAAAAATTCGCCCTGCCATTTCATCTTTATTACACTGATTCAGCCAATGAATAGCAGTATCAAAATGAAAACCATCTTTACTGAATCCCGCTAAATAACCTCCTGCCTTTGGCTCCTTTTCAAGAATACAACATTTCAATCCAAATTTACCGGCAATAGCAGCAGCGGTTAATCCGCTTATTCCTGCCCCAATGATTACTATGTCGTAGTTTTTATTCAATTTATTAGGGTTTAAAGGTTAATCAGAGTTTTAAGTTTTCTGAAACAAGTTTAAAGTTCAAAGTTCAAGGTTCAAAATTATTTTACAAATTCTATTTCAATTAATGATTATTTCTAAATTCTAAATTCAGAATTCTTTCATTATTATTTAAGATCTTTAATTTTCTCCAGTATATTCTCTCTTTGATAAATATTCGGGATTTCTTTTGATAGGGCTTTTTTGTATGCTAAAACAGCTTTATCCTTAATTTCAAAATTATTAAAATAGTCTCCGATATACACAAACGTTTCAAAGAATTCGCGGTTTAATGCAATTATTTCGTTGAAAATAATAGCTTCATCTGGTATTCGTGTATCTGTTTTTATAGCTTCTTTTATCTGTGCCCTTATTTCTTTAAAACGAACAAAGTTTTCGTAATCAGAAGAGTATAAGAATGAATCAGCCGTTATAGTTAATTCATCTTTATAAATAATAGTTGATTTTTTAATGTTTATAGCTTCTGCAAAAACTTCATTCAGGTCATAACAAACATATTTACCTAATTGAAAAGGGGATGTTGAAACCCAAACTTTTAATTCTTCTGGCTTAAAAATAATAGAATGGTGTGCAATTAATTGGTTTACTGCTTTTTCGTTTCCCATTCCGATATTTTCATTCTTTAATCCTTTTTGATCGCGTAATATTTTAGCAACATTATTAATGTTCAATAGGGGATTTTGATCTAAAAGTTCTTCAACTCGCTTATATCTATAGGTCGTTGCGTAATCACATGTTTTTGCATTTGTAAATTCTTCCTTTTTTAATTCTTCACTTTGAAAATGATTGGAGCAAATAATATAATCATTCTCAGTTTCAAATAACGCTTGATTATCAGGTGATTTTTCAATGATTGCAGTTTTACTGTCTTTTGCTGATCCAATAAAAAGAGATTCTGACACAAACATTTTTCTTTTTTTAGCTATCTCGTTTGCTTCTTCAATATTTGAAGCATATTGTAAAATTTCCCTTGCCACCAGTGAAACTGGAGTTGCTGCGCTATAAGGAATATCAGATTTTGCCGCATTCAAAGTAACAGTTAATCCCTGATCATTCATCCCTGATGTAGCACCAATCATTCCACCCCAGGTTACAATCATAAAATTGTGTCCTTTTTCTGGATCACAAAATAGGACTATTTTATCCTCAGCAAATTCATCACCTACATAAAAATCAAAGTTTCGACCTATAATTAATGAACTATCGGCTGATCGTGAATCCCAACCTGAAAATGCTGTACATGCTACCAAATTCATATTTTGCAAAGCATGTCCTATATCATGCGCAGCATGATAATTTAAAATACGATGATAATTAGGAGCAATAAAACTGAATTGATTCGATGCAGATCGTGAAATACCATAAATTTCCTGTTGATACTCTTCGATTATATGCTCATCAATATTACGATTAAAAAATGCGATAAAACTTTTGAGAAATTTAAGATATCGTTCCGAAGGAATCATCTCTTTAATTTGATTTACAAAAGCATTTTCTTGCTTGTAAATGAGTTCTTTCGAAAGTTTTCCATTAATTATTCCACGCTCATATGCAGAGCCTTCAATATACATTTCCCATAAACCATTTTCATTCTTTTGAAGCCAATTATCATTAATGGAATAAAAATTAGAATCGATTGTTGTTCGTTCTAGGCTTTCTGCAATTGAATTCTGTATTTCAGGGGGATTAAGTTTAGTTGCTATTTTGAAAATAACTACTAAAATCAATATAAGAATTACCAGTACAGCTATTATCTTTAATAGTACTTTCAATATTTTCTTTAATCTATGCATTTTTAATTTTTTCTAATAAATACTCCATTCCAAGCAATTCGGTACAGGTAAAAACCGAACCAATAGTTACTCCTAAAACACCATGGATATTAACATTCTGTCCACTCAACAATAAATTAGGAATTTTTGTTTTGGGCGATATACGTGTTCTTAAAGCATCATTACAATCGTGCACAATTCCATACATAGAACCGTTTTTTGTTCCGGTGTAATTTTCCATTGTAAGAGGAGAGGATGTGTAATAATTTTTTATGCTTGCTTTAAAGCCTGGATATTGTTTTTCAATTTGTTCAATCAATAATTCAGCTTTTTGTTTTTTAAATTCATCATAATCGTTTCCACGATTACCAACACCTGAATTTTCCCATTGCTTAACTTCATCGTACTTCATATACGTCATTGCAGTGGCTGTATCAGTATATTTAGTTGAATTTGATGTAGGTAATGTAAAAAATAAATATTCCTGTGGCCATTTCTCTGGATTGTAATTAGGAATACTCCAAACATTATCTTCGTTAAAGTGGTAATAATTGTAATTTAAATATGGAAAACTATTTGGTTTTAGTGAAAAATTAACTGAAAATACAGAAATGGTTTCTTCCAGGTCGTTTATTCTGGAACGATATGATTTACGTAATAATTTTGTGTCAGTCATATCAAGTGTAAGCGATGGATGTATAGCCGAAATAAAATTGTCAGCCTCAATTACTTCTTCATTGCTTAAAATAGCAGATTTAACTTTGCCATCATTTATTTCTAACTTATTTACCTTGCTATTATTCATTAATGTTCCGCCATTTTTTTTAATGGTCTCGATTAATAGATCAGCAATCTGCTGGCTTCCATTTTCAAATCGATAAGCTCCTTCAATTAGTGAATATGTAATTAAAGCATGTAGGGCAACAGGCGTTTTAGAAGGATTTCCTGCATAAAGCATATTATTCCCAGCCAAAACATTTTGCAAAGTTTTATTTGATGTAATTGACTGTAAAAAATCACCTACACTTTCTTCGAAATGTATATGCTCATTATCTAAGCCCAAATTTGGTCTGAGATTAAACAACGGAAAATCGTTGCAAATTTCTTTTATCTTTCTTACGTATTCTTCAAGCGCTTCTCTCTCTGATGGAAAATCAGCAGCGAGAGTTTCTATAAAATTATCGAATCCCTGAGCATATGAATAAGTTTTCCCTTCGAAATTAATTTTATCAAATGCATTTTGATCCAGTTGATGAATTTTTAGATCATTAATAATTCCAACATATTTAAGGTATTGATGCAGATTTTGACCTTTTCCTAAT
>DAOUTQ010000126.1 GCA_030668615.1 Bacteroidales bacterium
AAACATTATAGAAAAATTTAAATCGGAAGAAAACCTTATTCTGACATTAACTTTTTACAGATTTTTCAATGATTTTTAATATAACATGAACGGCCTTTTCCATCGATTCCAGAGAAATAAATTCATGTTTCCCGTGATAATTATGTCCGCCGGTAAATAAATTCGGGCATGGTAATCCCATATAAGACAATCTTGCTCCATCAGTTCCTCCACGAATTGGTTTAATATCCGGAGTAATTCCCAATTCAATCATTGCTTGTTTTGCCTGCTCTACAATATGAAATACGGGTTCTACTTTTTCCCTCATATTATAATATTGATCTTCAAGTTTATATTTTGCAATTTCTCGATCGTATTTCTTATTTATAAATTCAACTGCATTCTTTATTAATGTCTTCCTATATTCAAACTTTTCAATGTCATGATCGCGAATGATATAATGAATTTCAGAAGTTTCAACCGTTCCAAAAAATTTAATAATATGAAAAAATCCCTCATAATGTTCCGTTAATTCAGGGCGTTGTTCAATTGGAAGCATATCGTTTAATTCAGAAGCTACAAGTATGGCATTAATCATTCTTCCTTTTGCATAACCCGGATGAATATTTCTTCCTTGTATTTGAATGGCAATTCCGGCAGCATTGAAATTTTCGTATTCCAGTTCACCTATTGGTCCTCCATCGAGAGTATATGCATAATCAGCACCAAATTTCTTTACATTAAAATGATCTACTCCTTTTCCTATTTCCTCATCAGGTGTAAAAGCAACTTTGATTGTTCCGTGCTTTATTTCAGGATTTGTAGTTAAATACTCCAATGCAATCATAATCTCTGCAATACCGGCTTTATCATCGGCACCCAAAAGAGTATTTCCACTTGCAGTAATTAAGGTTTGTCCTTTGTATTCTTTTAACTCAGGGAATTCTTTTATTAATAAATGAACATTAAGATCTTTATTAATTACGATATCTTCTCCATTGTAATTTTCAAAAATCTGTGGTCGCACTTTTGTACCACTCATATCAGGAGCAGTATCCATATGTGCTAAAAACCCAATTACTGGGATTTCTTTTTCTATATTTGATGGTAAAGTGGCAGTTACATAACCGTTTTTGTCTACGGCAGCATCTTGTATGCCTATTTCTTCAAGCTCCTTTACAAGTAAATTAGCCAAATCAAACTGTTTTTTTGTGCTTGGATACGTTTTTGAATGTTCATCCGACTGAGTATCAATCTGAACATATTTTAAGAATCGATTTAATATTTCCTGTTTCATTTGATATATTTAACCCTTTTGTACTAATTAATTGTAAAGATATATGAATATCATCTGAATTGATAATATCTTGTTTTGAAAATAATTTATCTTTGATAACAATTAAACTCAAACTTATGTTAAGCAAAAATCTACTTCAATTTTTATCAGATCTTAAAGAAAATAATTATAAAGAATGGTTTCATGAAAATAAACCAGCTTATCAAATTGTAAAAAAAGAATTTGAGCAATTCCTTGCACACACAATTGCTGATATTGCCCAGTTTGATTCTACGGTAAAAAACATAGATCCCAAAAAATGTATTTTCAGAATAAACCGTGATGTGAGATTTTCAAAAGATAAATCGCCATACAAAACCAATTTTGGTGGATTTATTATGCCAGGCGGAAAAGGCGCAGGAAATGCAGGATATTATATACACATTGAACCAGGGAATTGCTTTTTAGCAGGAGGAATTTATATGCCTGCGTCTGACAAACTAAAAGCTGTTCGTACAGAGATTTTCGAAAATACCGAAGAGTTTAAAAAGATTTTGAATGTTAAAAATTTCAAAAAATATTTTAAAGAAATTCTAAGCGATGATAAATTAAAAACTGCTCCAAAAGGCTTTCCGAAAGAATTTGAAGATATTGATCTGTTAAGATATAAGCATTATATTGTGTCAAAAAATATTTCAGATAATATAGTAACATCAGACAAATTTGCAGATGAAATTCATAAAACATTTAAAGCAGTATATCCTTTTAATAGTTTTATAAACGAAGCAATAAATTATCAATTAAATTTAAACGATTAAAATATTGTCACATTGAGCCTGTCGAAATGTAAAATATTTTATTAAAGCCATACTTCGACAAGCTCAGCATGACAACCTAATTGAAAACTACAATGCAAATTCATTTTATTCTTGTTGAACCAGCAGTACCTGAAAACGTGGGAGCAGCAGCACGCGCTATAAAAACTATGGGATTTTCATCTCTTCGCTTAGTTAATACAGAAGCACATCTCGACGAGAAAGCAAGCTGGTTGGCACATGCTTCTAATGAAATCTTAGAAAATGCACAAGAATTTAATTCTCTTAAAGAAGCAACAAGAGACATTGACTGGATTATTGGAACATCGGCAAAAAAGCGCAGAGTTAATGAAGATTATTATCCTTCAAATAAGATTAATGATTTAATTAAAGCTAAAGCAAGTTCAGTTAAAAATATAGCTATTGTTTTTGGTCGCGAAGAAAGCGGCTTAACCAATGAGGAATTAAAATTGTGTGATATAATAACGAGCGTTCCAATGAAAACAACTTATCCTTCACTGAATCTGGGACAATCGGTTATGATTTACGCTTACACACTTTCTATGCTCGAGATAAATGAAAAAATGCCTGACCAGAAAGCTGATCAGGCTGAATTAAATATATTAAAACTAAAAACCGAAAATATCTTAAGCGATATTGGATTTAAAAAGGACTCTGCTATTTATAACCGAATAATGGAACGCTTAATGATTTTAGGTGAAACTGATATTCATTTATTACTTTCCATAGAACATAAAATAAATGATTCTCTTAACCATTGAATAATTAATATTAACACTTCGACAAGCTCAGTGTGACAAGAAAATATAAAGTTGTCATATTGAGTTTATCGAAATATAAACAACTTTTTTTATCAACTAATATTTATGGTTCATTTCTCTGAACTATAAAACTCCTTCAAAATTTTATTTATTCTATTTACATTCTTAGTTAACGAATTAGCCGAAAAAGTAGCTCCTGAAATAGCTTGTATATCGCTTCCATATTTTAGCTCATCTTTTTGTTTTGAATAAAACTGACTAAGCCATCTTTTAGCTGTTATTTCTGATCCATAATCTGACCTATAAACTAAAATCTTAATAAGTTCTATTTCGTAATTCGTATTATAAATAATCATAAAATCAAACTTATCATAACGTCCTTTTGCTGTTGTTAGAACAACCAAACCCAGATCTGCATCAGCTTTAAATACACTAAAAAACAAATCATTTTCGTTTGAAAGATCTTTAATTTTCTTTTTACTTATAATTTCCGAGCCAAAATGTTTTGAAAGTTCTTTTTCAAACTTTTTTGAAACTTCTGGAGGATTCGCAATTACATTTACTGACGAAACCAGAAAAAGAATAAGCATTAAAAATCGACTCATAATTAGCTATTTTTAGAATTATAAATGAGAAAGTGCTTGGTTAAAACCAAACACCTATACCCATATTTAACATTGCGTTAAATTTACTTTCATCGGCATTTTTATACAATTGATAATCTACCTTAAAAGCTGCTCCACGATCCATTTTGAATGCAAAACCAAAAAATAATTCAGTCATATTATACGTATCATCTGCAGTCATGCCAGTAACTACAGAATTGTGTGTATCATATTTCTCGAATCGGAAAAATGGAGTTAATTCATTCTGAATGGAAGAATTGTTATGAAAAATATCGTAAGAAACTTCTGCATAATATCCTATCATGGATTCCCCTAAATCTACACCTGTAAACATGTTATACTCATCTATATTTGAAAACTTACCATAAATAAATTGTCCTCTTGTACTGAATCCAGAAATTGAATAACGATAATCTAAACCAACCATACTAATTCCAATAACTGAAGAATCTGCTGTTGCAACTGCAACATTATCGCTTTCATCTAAGCCATCAAAAAGAACTGATTGTGATTTTCCAAAATAACCTGATAAGCCAAGTTTTAAACCACTAATACCATAGAAATCGACTTTAGCTGCAACATTTGGTGAACTAATATATGATTCATCTCCTTTTTGACGACCTTTTCTAAGTCCATCAGAACCTCTAAACGTGCCAGCTCCATCATAGCCGTTAAATCCATTAACTAAATAGATTTGGTATCTTAAAGCAGCCGCATTAATTCGACCGTCAACACCTAATCCAATTTCTCTCCAAGTAGTTGGAACAATATTCTTATCAACATTTGGACGTTCTACACCATTAAATGAAGGTGGCTCGTGGTACTCATTAATAATTCCCATTGGAATTAATATCAATCCACCTTTTACCGACAAATTATCAAGAAGTCGATAATTCAAATAAGCTTGCTCAATATAAACTTCTGAAACATGCTCAAATTCTATTTCAGTAATAAACTTTGTTTTAGAGTTGAATTCATAACCTGCAAAAAGAATTAATCGATGAACATCAAGTATTCCATTCTGTCGAATATTATTATCTAATGGTTGATTGTAATCTATTTGTCCATAACCACCAAAATGTAATTTTTTCTGACTCTCTTCGCTGAAAATACTTTCACTAATAGACTCAGGATTTTTTGTTTCCTGCTTCGTTTCATCCTGTGCAAATAATAAGCTTATTAGTACTAAATTACTTATTAATAATAGTAATACTCTTTTCATTTTATATAGATTTTAATTGTTAACTAATTACTTGGCAAAGGAAGAATGTTTCTAAATAATGTACAATACCAATAATTAGGTATTTTAAGATGTTTTTATCTTTTATTATTTCTAATTTCATGAAACATGTATAACATCAAGAAAATAGCTTCAGGAATGCTTGAATTTCTGAGTAGAATTTAAATATTGGAAAAACTTTTAATCAATCTCTTTATCTCGAAAAGCGTTTACAAATAAAATATCTCCCATTTCATTATAACCTTCAAATAGTTTTTCACCTTTGTGTTTTATTTGTTCGCTTCTAAATCCAATCATTGTAAGACCAGCCTTAACTGATTTTTCATTAATCAAATTTTTGAGATTCATTGATTCATCAATATCGATAAACTCAATATTTTTAAGTGATATAGGCAAGCGACCAGTTTTTACAAGTTCTAATAAATGATCTGTAGCTTCGTCGTGTTGTCCAGGTCGTCGAACATTGAAGATTTTAATTTTCCCACCTTTCCAATCCGAATGGCCTAAAATAATATAGCTTAAAATAACCATTAAATTCAGATTTTCGTAATCAACTCTTCGCACCCAAATATGAATTCCTTCGTGAAAATTTACTCCACGATTTGAACCTCCTAAAATGCATACATCATAATTTCCAGAACGTACTAAAGGGTAATTTTCAGCAATTTGCTCCAGATTTACAGGATCCTTTTTATCATACTCAAAGAGAGCCAGATTATTGTCAAGTCCTGAAATACCCGGTAGTTGTATAATCTGCGCTATAGCTGAAGTATATGAAGGTGAAACTATAGTATCTACATAAACATTGCTTTTTCGAGATTCTGCTCTTTCAATTAATAAATCAAGAGCTTCTTTAGCCTGATCATGTGCTGTACTTGAATAATATCCCTGAATATATTGAATATAAGTTCCAAATCCGTATTTATGAGATATCCAGGTTAAAAGCTTAAAAGCATTATCCCGATCTGAATTTACTTCGGTTACACAAATTGCAGAAGGATGCCAGCTTGTCTTTTTCTTTATAGATTGATTTTTCTGGAGATAAACCTGCAAGTTTCTGTTTATTTGAAATAGAGCACTTCTAAATATCGATTCAAGACCCTGTCTTTCAGAATGATAATAACTAATATAAATGTAAAGAATTATCATTACTACTATTGCAATAATAGCATATAATGAGTCCATTTTGAACATTAGGTAAATTGAGAAAACAAATCCAATTAATGATAAAACCCAATGAGATCTGAATATTGGTCTGTATGAAGGTGATGAACCAAAATGGTTTAAAAACGAAATTAGACACAGTGATCCATATGTTAACATGAAAAACATGGATATTATTCTAGCTACAGCATTAACATCTCCCGCTGCAACAAAAATAAATGCAATCACTATTGTTATAATAGATGCATTAAAAGGTTCGTTCGCATCTCCTTTTCCTTTTGCCATTAATCTGTTAAATCTCTGAAAAGGGAATGTTTTATCATTACCCAATGCTTGTAAAGTCCGTGGTGCAACCATTACTGAACCAAGCGCTGATGAAATTGTAGATGCTGCTAAACCAATGGGTATAAAAATCCAACCCCATAAAGCAATATCGCCCATTACCAGTTGATTTCCAACTAAGTCTTCAGGAGAAGCTGAATTAACCAGTTTAAAAATAATAAAGATATATATCACTAATCCGGTAAGAGTTCCTGCTACCGTTCCAATGGGAATTGATCTTCCGGGATTTTTTAAGTCGCCGGACAAACCAACACCTGCGGTCATTCCTGTAAAAGCAGGAAAAACAATTGCAAAAACAATAAAAAATGAATCCATATTTCTTAAAGGACTATTTGAAATACCTGCTGCTGCTGTTTCAGCATATTCTGTTTTACCAATAAAAAATAAGAATATGGATAAAAACAGGATCGCTACTACAATATATAATGCCTTCACTCCCATATTTGCCCCTTTTTTCAATATGAGTAAAGCGAGCAAACTCATTGCAGGCAAGCTAATTACCTGTCGCGGTAATGAAAAACCATATGTATTTTTAAACCAATTAAACACAGGTTCAAATGCTTCAGTAAATGCAATAACATAAAATGCAACACTAATAGCCTGTGAAATGAATAAAGCAATTCCAATTGTTCCTCCGATATTCAAACCAAATGAACGGGAAATAATAAAATATTCGCCTCCACCTTCAACTCGTTGATTGGTTGCAATCTCAGAAATGGCAAAAGCTGTAGGAATAGTAACAAAATGACCAATTAATACTATTAAAAGGACTCCGGCAAAACCTAAGGTACCAACCGCATAACCAAAACGAAGGAATAAAATTGCTCCTAAAATGGTTGAAATTGCTGTGAAGAATACTGGTGCTGTGCCAAATCCAATGGCTTTTTTCTGAGACATATTAAATAATATTAAACACTAAATTTAAGCAATTATCCAGTGAATTATTCATCAATATTAAAATAATTAGACAAAAAAAAGCTGCTCCGTTTGGAGCAGCTTTACAAAGTTTTTTTCAAATTATTAACCCAAATACTTCTTAAGTAGCTTGTTTTTTGAAGAATGTCTTAATCTTCTAATAGCTTTTTCTTTAATCTGACGAACACGCTCCCGTGTTAATCCCAATTCGTATCCAATTTCTTCAAGTGATAAATCTTTACCGCCAATACCGTAATAATATTTTAATACCATTCTTTCCTTTTCAGGTAATATACTTAAAGTTCTTTCCACCTCTTTGGCCAACGATTCTTCAAGTAAACTATTATCTGCGTTCGGAGAATCTTTATTTTCCATTACATCAAGTAAACTTCCTTCTTCACCATCAGAAAATGGAGCATCTACTGATAATGGTTTTCCAGATAATTGAAGTGTATCTTCAACTTTATCTTTAGGTAACTCAACATATTCTGCAAGTTCGTCCGCTGTTGGAGTACGGTCAAATCGCTGTTCTAATGTTGAATACGCTTTATGTATTTTATTTAGAGATCCTACTTTATTCAAAGGCAAACGAACAACTCTTGATTGCTCCGCAATTGCCTGTAAAATAGACTGTCGAATCCACCATACAGCATATGATATAAATTTAAACCCTTTGGTTTCATCAAATCGCTCAGCGGCTTTAATTAAACCTAAATTTCCTTCGTTAATTAAATCAGGAAGACTTAAACCTTGAAATTGGTATTGTTTAGCTACAGAAATAACAAAACGCAAATTCGCTTTTGTTAATCTTTCAAGTGCTGCTCTATCACCTTTTTTTATTCTTTGGGCTAGTTCCACCTCTTCTTCGGCAGTAACCATTTCCTCTTTTCCAACATCTTGTAAATATTTCTCCAATGAAGAACTATCACGATTAGTGATAGATTTTGTAATTTTTAACTGTCTCATTTCAGCCTCTCCTTTTCAATACGATTTATAACTCGCTAAGAATCCGGATATTATAACAATACAATATCTTTTTTAATAAATTATGTAATAACTGATAAACAGATTCTTACCCTTAACCCAGATTAACAACTTTACGAAAAATTATGCAAAGAAACAATTATTTTAATAGAATCAAAAATTATTTTACATTTCATTGCATACTCTGTAACGAGATTAGAATACAAAATGTTTTAATAAATGAGAGTTTTTTCGTTTTTATTAAGGTTTATTAACAATCTGAGAATATATTTCGTAAAATATCTTAACCCCATTCTCAATAATGCTATCTGGAAAATCATAATCTTGATTATGCAATTGAGGATGATTTTCTCCGCTTCCTAATCCAAAAAGGGCACCAGGGAATTTCTGAGTAAAATGGGCAAAATCTTCCGACCAGTGAAAAGGCTCAGGCAAATACCTATGTTTAAGATCATTAGGTTCTGATGCAACTTCAATATCTTTTACACATTGCTCATCGTTCACTGTTGCAGGAAACTCTTCCGTAAAGCTAATATCGAATTCTAAATTGTGCCTAAAGGCATTTTCTTTTACTATAGATTGTGCACGCTCAGTTAGTATTTGCATATCCTCGTTAGAGTATGATCGCATGGTGGCCATTATTTCAGCATTTCCTGGAGATGTGCCAAATGCAATTTCACCTAATCGAGCATAAACAACCGTAACTATGTTAAAATCCGAAAATCGGTTTTCATTAGGTAAAAATGTCAATTCCTTTACAATGTTCGACATAGCTATTGCAGGACTTATACCATTTTCAGGTTCTGCAGCATGAGAAGTTTTCCCAAATAATTTAATTATCACCCCTTTTGAAGCAGATGCAAAAGTTTCTTTTTTTAATAATATTTCACCTTCCGGAAAACCTGGCGAGTTATGTAAAGCAAAAGCATAGTCAATCTTTAATTCTTTAAATTTCTCATCATTTAGAACTCTTCTTGCACCTTGTCCGTTTTCTTCTGATGGCTGAAACAATAATACAACCTGACCTTTTTCAGGAGGTTTTTTAGAAAACAAATCAGCTAATCCGGCCATAATTGCCATATGACCATCGTGTCCACATTTGTGAGATACTCCCTTCTCTTTTGATCTATATTCAAAGTCATTTTCCTCTTCAATAGGTAATGCATCCATATCGCAACGAAAAAGAACTGAAGGACCTTCTTCGTTACTTTTAAAAATACAGGCAATACCATTTCCTCCAATTCCTCTTATTAATTGTGTTGGATTGTACTGAATTAAAAAGTTTGCAATTCTTTCTGCTGTTATGAATTCAGAATCAGACAGTTCTGGATTTTGATGTAATTCATGCCTTAATTCAATTATCTTCTGCAAGTCAAACAATTGTTCCATAGAATTTAAATGCTTTTTATAAAAATACATATTACCACACCTCATAAATCCTCCCGTTAATTTTACCGCTATTCATTTATACGTTGGTAATACAAAATTAGGTCAAACTTAAATGAATTAAAAATAGAAATGTGATTATTAAATTCTATATAAAAGTAATAACTTGCGCCCGATTTAAACGAAATAACTAAATGAAAAGAGCGAATCTGATTCCATATCTTTCTGTGACTCTGGCAATGATTTTCTGGAGCTATACTTTTATCTGGTATAAAGTTGTGTATGAATTTTACAATCCGATAACTGTAGTATTTTTCAGATTAATAATTTCTTCTATTTTCTTATTTGTATTAATGTATCCCTTGAAAAGGTTGCAGAAAATTCAAAAATCAGATTTTAAATACTTTGTATTGGTAGCTTTATTTAATCCTTTCTTATACTTTTTAGGCGAAAGTTATGGTATTAAGTATGTATCTACAACTATAGCTGCCGTAATGATATCAACAATCCCACTATTTACGTCTTTTACATCTTCTTATTTTTTAAATGAGAAAATTACAAAAATGAATGTTATGGGAATATTCATTTCTATTGTTGGAGTAGGATTTGTGCTATTCAATAAGGGTGAAAATATGGATGTTTCTCCATTTGGTGTTGCTATGTTATCATTGGCAGTTGCTGCAGCCATTGGCTAT
>DAOUTQ010000098.1 GCA_030668615.1 Bacteroidales bacterium
ACCAGCTAAAGGATGATTAAAGTCCATAGTAACTGCTTCGTCTTTAACTTCAACGATAACACCATTAAACTTTTGCCCATCGTCATTTTGCATTGGAATTACATTTCCTTCCTCTAACAAACCATCTTCTGTTTTTCCGTCAACTTCGAAAAGATTTTTAGGTAGATCCATTACTGCTTCTTCACTTGCTTTTCCATAAGCATCTTCGCATATTAATGTAAATTCAAAATCTTCACCAGCTTTTAATCCGCTAAGATTTTCTTCAAATTTAGGAAGCATTTGACCCGCACCATGTAAAAACACAAAAGGTTTTTCCTTTTCAACTGTTTCTACTACATCTCCATTTTTATCGTCAACTCTTAACTGATATACCAGTGAAACTACTTTTTCTTTAGAAATTGTCATAAACTATGTTTTTTGTATTAATAATTGCTGCAAAGAAAAACTATAATTATCAGAATAACAAAAAAAATATTAATGTAATGATGTTTAATATTTTATGTTTAAGACTCATATAAACAATTAGTTTTTGTAGTTTTAAATGTATTATGCAAACAAAGAAAAAAGATAAATATAAAAAGCTTATTATTTACTATTTCTCTGGTACAGGCAATGCCCGAAATGTGTCTCATTGGATTAGTGATATTGCAAAAAATCATAATATCCCAACTGAAATTACTGATATAAGTAAGTTAAAATCCAGAAATGAAATAAAAATAGAAGCAAATTCTCTTATTGGATTTTGTTGTCCTACACATGGCTTTAACTTTCCTCCTATTATGTTTCATTTTCTTTTACGTTTTCCAATGTCAAAAAAGAACGATGTATTTATAATTAATACCCGCGCGGGAATGAAAGCAGGAAAATTCTTTTTGCCAGGCCTAAGTGGATTAGCACAGATTCTCTCAGCTTTTGTTTTAATACTAAAAGGATATGGAATAAAGGGTATGTTTCCTGTTGATTTACCATCGAACTGGAGTTCATTTCATCCAGGGATTAAATCCAAGATTGTTGATTCTATTTACAAAAGAAGAAAGAAACAAACAGAAGCATTTGCTCATAAGATTATTAATAACGGAAAAAATTATAAAGGATTAAAAACCATTATTATAGATTTACTTCTTACTCCAATTGCATTTCTATATTACATTGTTGGAAGATTTATTCTTGCAAAATCATTTTATGCTTCGAAAGATTGTACTAATTGTAATATTTGTGTTCAAAAATGCCCTGTTCAAGCAATTAAGTTGGTAGATAACAGACCTTTCTGGACTCACAAGTGCGAGAGTTGTATGCAGTGTATGAATATTTGTTCTGAAAGAGCTATAGAAACAGCTCATGGGTATGTTTTTGCAATCTATTTTTTCATTAGCTCCTATCTTGTTGTCGAAATATATAATTTACTAAATATCAATCCTTTTCTTGATAGTATTTTCCCGATTTGGTTAAGTGATATTTTTGAGTTTTTTATTGATGCAGGATTGATCCTTTCTTTATACTTTGTTTTTTACAGGATATTTCACTTTTTACTACGTTTCCGTTTTTTTGAACGATTGATAGTATTCACATCATTGACAAAATGGAAATTTTGGAGAAGACATAAAATTGTGAAGAGATATTGATGTGAGTATCAAGATAAATCTTCAATTAACAATGATCAATTATCAATAAAATCTTAGAAATCAAAACTCTATATTCAAAAAAAGATCAATCAACAAACAATATTTAAAAAACTGTTAGCGAGGACGTCTTAGAATGTTATCAGTATTCCACATCTAATAATTCGATAAAATGTCTGCGAAAATTGTAGCAGAAAATATAAAAGGGGGAAATAATAAGTCTTGATACTAATATCTCGAATCTTGGTACTTTAAAATAAAAGGCAGCAGGCCTATAAGCCGGGTTCTGTTTCCGCAAGCGGAATTCCATCATTTATCTAAGCAACCTACCCCCCGACATTGAACGAGCAGCTCTTAATTGTCGGTATACATGGTCTTGCAACCCAAAAGACAGACGAAATCCGATATCGCTACCGAAACCAGTAAGCTCTTACCTCACTTTCTCACCCTTACTACGACGAATCGTAGCGGTTATTTTCTTCTCTGTTACTATACCCTCGCGGATATCTCCTATTTCAGGAGTATGGTACTCTTTGTTGCCCGGACTTTCCTTTCCGCGTAAACGGAACGATGAAACAGCCTGCTGCAGTGCAAAGGTAAATCTTAATTTGCAATTATTAATTCGTAATTCGTAATTATTTAATTAGTACCATAGTTGCTCCATATCCATATTCTTTAAATGAAGCATCCTGATAACGAAGTTTAGGATATTTTCTATCGAGCTTTTTTAGTATTTCGTGTTTGAGTTTTCCATTACCAATACCATGTATAAATACCATTTTTTTAGTACCAGAAATAATACCACCATCAAGAGCTGTTGTGAAACGACTCATTTGTATATCAATTATTTCAGCATTTGACATTTTGCTATGATCATCAACAAGTTCGTGAATATGTAAGTCTACTTCCTCTATTTCAGGATTAGCCCCACTTTTACTACTCTTGAATTGCTTTTGAGGCTCTTTTAGTTCCTTTTCCTTTTTGGATTTTTCAATATCAGAAACAGAAACATGATCGGCTAAATTTATTTCTTCTGAAGTAATTTCATACACAAAAGCATTTTCGTGGAAAAAATCATTCTCGCCAAACGCATTTTGTTTGAAAAAACGTGCAGGTTTTACATTCCATGTTTTATTTATCGGATTGAGCAAAAAGTAATTTCCTTTTCTGAAAAACATCAATTGAAAATTGATTTCTTCGAAATTATTCAGTTCGTCTCTTTTTATAGTATCAAGAATAACTTTCGTATTATCTTCTAAATTTCCGTATGCAAATAGCGACTGAAATTCATTTTCAGCTTTTGATATAGAATACATTACCCTAAAGTTACTATCGTTAATTAAATATACCTCTAAATCAGAATTAGCGATATCTTTTTGATCTTTTGGCACTAATGCAAAGAAAACATTCGCTTGTTTATCAGTATTTAAGCCATCTTCGTCTAAATCATCATTATCTACAACATTATTTTGCTGTATTGTGCTTTCTGAATTTGAGTTGAAATCTTTGTTTTCATTTCCGGAAAAATCATAATCACCTTCTACTTTCAAAAGCTCAATCATTAAAACAGGAATCTCAAAACCATCATCGTTTAATACTATTGCAATTTTTTCATCCTGAAAGCTAACAATGGTACCCTGACCTACATCATTTAAAAATTTTACCTTATCGCCTTTTCTATATTTCATATTTATTTCTTTTTACTTTTAATTTATACATGCCTAAAGTTTCATTACTTCCAAATTAGTTTTTAACCACTTTTTATATTTTAGGCACTTTCAACTTTAGTTCACTTTAAGTACTCTACTTTTATGTGGTAAAATTAGTTATTTTTGCACACGCAAAAAGGAATACGATGAATATAAATCCGGAAAATATAAGAATTGAAGATTATAGCTATGAACTCCCTGATAACCGGATAGCTAAATATCCCTTAGAACAAAGAGATCAGTCTCAACTATTGGTTTATAATAAAGGAGAAATTAGTAAAGATAAGTTTACAAATATTGATCAGTATATTGATTCTCAGATCACCTGTGTTTTTAATAATACAAAAGTTATTCAGGCACGATTAAAATTCTATAAAGAAACCGGAGCCCAAATTGAAATTTTTTGTCTTGAGCCTATTGAACCTTCAGATTATGTTCTTGCTTTTCAGCAAACTGAAAGAATAACATGGAAATGTATTGTAGGCAATCTAAAAAAATGGAAAGATCAGGATTTAAAAAAAGTGATATCAATTAAAAATACTGATATTGAACTTATTGCCTCAAAAGTTTTATCACAAGGTAATACACAGATTATTGAATTTACGTGGAATAATTCAGATTTTACATTTAGCGAAATACTTGAAAATATTGGAGCTACTCCTATTCCTCCATACTTAAAACGAGAATCAGAAACGATTGATAAAGACAGATATCAGACTGTATATTCAAAATTAAAGGGTTCAGTTGCTGCACCAACTGCAGGATTACATTTTACTGAAAACGTTTTAAAGAAGCTTCATGCAAAGCAAATCAATACAGAGGAAGTTACACTTCATGTTGGAGCGGGAACTTTTACTCCGGTAAAATCGGAAACAATTGACGAACATGAAATGCATACAGAGCATTTTGTTGTAAGAAAAGAGAATATTGAGAATCTTATTAATTCAGAAAAGATTGTTGCTGTAGGAACAACTTCAGTAAGAACCATTGAAAGCATATACTGGCTTGGAGTTAAAATTTTAACGAATACTGATTTTAATCCTCATATTTCGCAATGGGAAGCATACAAACTAAAAGGTAATATAAATAAGAAAGAAGCTCTCAAAGCATTGTTAGATTATATGCAAAGAAATTCCATAACTGAACTACATGCTTCTACCCAAATCATGATATTTCCCGGTTATAAGTTTAGAATAGTTGATTTACTAATTACAAACTTTCATCAGCCAAATAGTACTTTATTATTATTGATTGCTGCATTTATTGGAGATAATTGGAAAAAAGTTTATGATTTTGCTTTAAGTAATGATTTCCGATTTTTAAGTTATGGCGATAGCTCTATATTAATTCCATAACAACCTCTATTTCTTATATTTAATTACTTACGAATAGTATAATTATTTTCTAAAAACAAAATAGTTCTCAAGTAACTTCAAAATTAAAATTACAATTAATTTGTCCAATTAAGCTACCTTTGCATCGGTAAAATTATGACAGAAAATAAAATAACATATCGTTTAAATGACTGGTTACCTACAACTAAAAAAGAAGTTGTAGCACGAGGATGGGATCAATTAGATGTTATTTTATTTAGTGGCGATGCATATGTTGATCATCCATCTTTTGGTCCTGCCGTAATTGGAAGAGTTTTGGAAGCACTTGGATTAAAAATTGCAATTGTACCACAACCAAACTGGCAGGACGATTTACGTGATTTCAAAAAACTGGGAACTCCCCGATTATTTTTTGCTGTTACATCGGGTTGCATGGATTCAATGGTGAATCATTATACAGCAAATAAACGAATACGATCAAATGATGCATATACTCCTGGCGGGAAAGCTGGCTTCAGACCAGATTACGCAACAATTACTTACTCAAATATTTTAAAAAAGCTGTTTCCTGAAGTTCCTGTAATTATTGGTGGTGTGGAAGCATCACTTCGCCGACTTACACATTATGATTATTGGTCGGACAAGCTCAAACCCAGTATTCTTGTCGAAAGTAAAGCTGATTTACTAATTTATGGAATGGGTGAGAAACCTCTGAAAGAGTTGGTTAACTTACTTGAAAAAGGTGTTCCTTTTAAATCAATTCAGAATGTTCCACAAACTGCATATATTAAGGAACGATTAGCTATTAATAAAATAGACGATTGGGATGATTTTGAGTTATCTGGTCATGAAGAATGTTTAAAAGATAAAGCCAAATATGCTGAAAACTTTAAAACGATTGAGGAAGAATCGAACCGATATCAAAGTATAAAACGACTAAAACAAAAAACAGGGCAAAACTCAGTTATTGTAAATCCTCCATTTGAGACTCTTACTCAGTCTGAAATTGATGAAGTGTATAATTTACCATTTACCAGATTACCGCACCCAAAATACGCTAAAAAGGACTCTATTCCGGCTTATGAAATGATAAGACATTCTATTACAATGCATAGAGGATGTTTTGGAGCTTGTTCTTTTTGTACTATTTCGGCGCATCAAGGGAAATTTATAAGCAGCAGATCAGAAAAATCAATTTTAAAAGAAGTGGATCAGGTTACGCAAATGCATGATTTTAAGGGATATATTTCTGATTTAGGTGGTCCTTCTGCTAATATGTATCAAATGCAAGGTTTTGACTTAGATCAGTGTAGAAAGTGTAAAAGAGCATCGTGTTTACATCCGAATGTTTGTAAAAATCTGAATACAAATCCAAAACCTTTAACTGAAATCTATAAAAAGGTAAATGGAAATAAGAATATTAAAAAGGCATTTGTAGGTAGCGGTATTCGATACGATTTATTTATGCATAGACTCAATGATCAGGATTACGCAGATTATGCTGATGAGTTGATAAAAAATCATGTATCGGGCAGATTAAAAGTTGCACCTGAACATACTGCTGAAAGTGTTTTAAATGTTATGCGTAAACCCGATTTCGGGATGTTTCATGAATTCAAAAAACTATTTGATCGTATAAATAAAAAACATGATTTGAACCAACAACTGATTCCGTACTTTATTTCAAGTCATCCGGGATGTAAAAATATTCATATGGCAGAGCTTGCTGTTGAAACTAAACTTTTAGATTTTAAACCAGAACAAGTTCAGGATTTTACACCAACTCCAATGACTCTGGCAACGGTTATGTATTATTCAGGAATTAATCCTTATACTATGGAAAAAGTTTCTGTGGCCCGAAATAAGGATGATAAATTATCTCAACGCAAATTCTTTTTCTGGTATAAAAGTGAATACAGAAACGAGATTATTTCCGAATTAAAAAAAGTTAATCGCGATGATTTAATTGAAAAACTCTTTGGTAAATTTAAAACTAAAAAAGATCCAAAAAATAAATCTCACCTATCAGAAAGGCGAAAAAGAAGAAAATAAGTCACTTGCAAAGACTTCTAAATCAATTATATTTTATTCCTATTCGCCAGTGACTTACAGCTTCTCCATTCAGTTTTAATTATCTGATAAACAATTACATACTAAAAACAACTACTTCCATCCCAACAATGTGTGCATAGTTTCTCTTTCGGTAAACCTATGTCTTCAACAAGATCATCAAGCTTTTGAAATTTCAATGTTGTAAGGTCAAGATCTTTTCTGATTTGCTCAACCATTGCGTTATATTTAGGATTATTAAAATCTGAATATTCTTTCATATCCACATTTTCTTTTCCCTCAATCTTTTTTACAGCTTTGTGCGTAGCCAAATCCATATTTGATCTTGATCGACTAAAATTTAAAAATTCACATGGATATGTTAACGGCGGACAAGCAATTCGCATATGTACTTCTTCAATTCCTGCTTTATGTAAATCTTTTACATTGTCTGTAAGCTGTGTTCCTCTTACAATAGAATCATCTAAGAAAACCGCTTTTTTACCTTTCGTTAATGCTTTGTTTGGGATTAGTTTCATTCTTGCTACCAAATCACGCATATTCTGAGTTTGAGGCATAAAACTTCGCGGCCATGTTGGTGTATATTTTGAATATGGACGTTTTAAAGGAATTTTCTTTTCGTTACTATATCCCATTGCATGTCCAACTCCGGAATCAGGTATTGCAGCAGCAAAATCTAAATCAAGATTATCTCTTCTTGCTAGAGATGCTCCACAATTATATCTTACTTCATCAACATTAATATTTTCGTAAAATGATGGTGGATAACCATAATAAACCCATAAGAATGAGCAAACTTGCATTTTCTCGTTTGGCTTTCTTAACTGAGTATAACCATCAGGCTTAATTTCAACAACTTCACCCGGGCCTAAAAATACTTCTGAATCATAACCAAGATTTGGAAATGCACAAGTTTCGAAAGTAACAGCAAATGCATCGTCTTTTTGACCAAGAATTATTGGTGTTCTGCCATACTTATCTCTCGCAGCAATTATGCTATTTTCAGTTAAAATTAGTATAGAGCAGGATCCTTTGATTAAATCATATACATTTTGAATACCGGAAACAAAATCTTTTCCTTCTGCTATTAACATAGCAACTAATTCTGTGGCATTTACTTCGCCCTGACTATTTTCAGAAAAAGTGCGATTTTGATTCATGTATCGCTTTTCTAGCTCATCTATATTTACAATCTTACTTACAGTGGCAACAGCAAATTTTCCAAGATGTGATGTTACAACCATTGGCTGTGCTTCAGTATCACTAATAACACCAATACCATGATTTCCAGAAAACTTGTTTAAGCTACCTTCAAATTTGTTTCTGAAATAACCATCCTCAAGACTATGTATTGAACGTTGAAAACCTTTTTCCTTAGAATAAAAGGCCATTCCGGCTCTTTTTGTTCCTAAATGAGAATGATAATCGGTTCCGTAAAATACATCTAAAACACAATCCTTTTTTGAAATACTGCCAAAGAAGCCACTCATTATTTTTATCTTTTTAAATTAGAAAATCTGAATGGCTAAAAATATTGGAATTATTCTACTGTAGAAAATTAAGTTAATAAAAGACCTCTAATTGTTGATATTTTCTTTTTGAAATGATTTACCTATCTCATATTAGAATGTTTTTCTATTATGATTTATTCTTTAATAAATATTTAATGTGCAAATAAAAGGCTGCCCTTATCTTAATTTACATTAAAGGACAGCCTCAATTCTGTTTAACATTAATTATTCTTTAATTATCTTTTTGGTATAAATACTTTTATCAGTTCTAATATAAAGCAAATAAATCGATTCGTTAAAACTACTTAAATCTATCTGTAACTGATTCTGAATTTTACCCCTGCTAATGTACAATTGTTTACCAAGAAGATCGAATAAACGAATTTCCTGAATAATATCTGTATTATTAAATTCAATATTTATATTATTTTTTGCAGGATTTGGATAAATTTTGATACCCAAATCTTTCAAATCATACAAGCCAGTTGCATCCTCCTCCTCAACAGTAATATTAAAAGAACAATTGGCTACATTATCACTATTATCTGTTGCAGTCCATTCTACAGTATATGTTCCAATGGCAAATGTTACTCCATCCAGAGAACTGCCAGAGTTAGAGTTGTTTATAACAGAGCTAACTTCACAATTATCAGTAGCTGTTGCATCCAGATCAGTGCCTGATATTGTATAATCACCATCACTGGCAGCTGTTACAGTCAGATCACCTGGGCAGGTTATAACAGGGTTGGTATTATCAACAACTTCAACATTATAAGTAACTTCGTCCGTATTTCCTGCATCATCGGTAGCCGTAAGTGTTATAGCATTTGTAGCACCAGAAATAGTACTTCCAGCTACTTGTGATTGAGTAATATCCAGTGCATCATCACAATTATCAGTTGATTCCACATCTCCCGTATAGTCAGGAATAGTAGCCTCGCAACTGGCATCTGCATCCACACTTTGATCATTATGTGTCGATGTAATTACAGGATTTGTATTATCTACAACAACAACATTGAAGCTAACCTGTGATGAATTTCCCTCATCATCGGTAACAGTATATATTACGTTATTAGTAGTACCAGAAATTGCAGTTCCAGGTACAGGTGATTGTGCATAATTCAAATTCAGGCTTGCATCGCAATTATCTGTAACAGCAATATCTTTTATATAATTTGGAAGAAATGCTTCGCAATTATCATTAAGACCTACATATTGCTCGTCGTGTGTAGATGTAATTACAGGTGGGGTGTTATCGATAATCAATATTCCGGCACCACTCGTATCTGCTGATACAGGATTAGATCCAATACATCGGAACAGGTTACTATCCAGACTACTGTTAGGTATAACCATTAATGTTGCCGATTGGGTGTAACTATATGGATCTCCTTCAATCAGATTACTAAATGTATCGCCATCATCGGTACTTACCTGCCATTGATAATTTGTAATATTTTCTCCTACCATATAAAAATAAACCTCCCCTCCTGTACAAGTGTTGATTTTATTGCCAGGAAAAGTTGAAAACATAGCATCACCAAAAAGTTGATTTACGTATACTGCTCCGCTTTTTATCCCTCTATCACTCTCCCAGTATGCTCCTGCCAAAATTTGATCACCTGTAATTCCAACTGAAATTCCAAAATAATCGTTCGCTTCTCCATCTGTTGGAGCTAGCTTGTCAGAGTGAGTCATGTCTTCCCAACCTCCTTCCGGTTTATTAAATACATAAGCAGCGCCTGTATAAGAGTCAACCGCATACGCTCCTGAAACAATCATGTCGTTTGTAATGACTACTGAACTACCTAACCAATCTCCTGCTACTCCATCAGATGCTGTTAATTTAGCGAGCTGTGTTGTATCTTTCCATCCGGTTACAGGTTCTTCAAACACATAGACAGAACCGCTTTTCGCACCGTAATCATCATCCCAAATAGCACCTACTGCCACCACATTATTATAAACATATACAGATTCTCCGAATCTGTCATATTCTGCAGCATCCGATGCAGTTAACTTTCCTGTTTGAGTCATATTTCCCCAACCTCCACCTGGCTTTTCGAAAATATAGACAGAACCACTTGATAAACCACCATCATCATCGTTATGTGCCGCCACAACTATCAGCTCACCCGAAACACTAACTACCTGCCCAAACCAATCATCTACAGCTGCATCTGAAGCCGTTAATTTACCTGTTTCAGTCATAGTTGTCCAGTTTACGCCAGGTTTTTCAAAAACATAGGCTGATCCTATATAATCTCCATCACCATCTGCGTATGCACCAACAGCAATAATATCGCCTGATATACAAATAGAATAAAAACCAAAGGCATCACCGGTAGCACCATCAGAAGAAGTAAGCTTGGCGGTTTCGGTCATATCTGACCATGCTGAACCTTTTTCAAAAACATAGGCAGATCCTTTATTACTATCATCACCATACGCTCCAATAACAATTTCATCACCTGATATACTGACCGAGTTACCAAAATGATCCTCAGCTTCACCATCTGAAGCAGTTAATCGGGCTTTTGTTTGCCACTCTGAACCATTATAATATAAAACAAATGCACACCCTTGATAATCTCTATATCCCGGTTCGCCCACTACTGCATAATCACCATCACAGGCAAGTGATTGTCCATAATTGTTGTAATCATTCATTGGTAGAGGTAAGGTTTTGTAATCCTGTGTTGTATCAACCCAGCCTTCAGCTGGTTTTTCAAAAAAGAATGCCGAACCTGTGTTAGGATCTCCATTATCATCACTATAAGCTCCAATTAGTATAGTATTATTTGAAATACTAACGGCTTCACCAAAAGCTGACGCATACTCTTTCGGTGAAAGAATAGCGATTTGGCAAGTGTCTTTCCAACCCTCTTCAGGTTTCTCGAAAATATTTTTACCACAAATGATTACATCATTTGAAATACTTAAACTCATCAACCCCCCACCAATGTAATCATCATTTATAGAATATAACTCTGCAGTTTCCGTGGTATCTTTCCAACCTGAAACAGGTTTTGTGTACACATAGATTGAACGCTCATAACTTGATAAAGGATGTCTTCCATATAATGCTCCTAATATAATCACATCATTATCTATATCAACTGAATAACCAAGGTGGTTATCTGCCCACATATCAGTTGGAGTTAACTTACCATCTTCTGTCATATCTGTCCATCCCCCTTCGGGTTTTACATATACATAACCTGCTCCGTTATTTGAAGCCCCAGGCTCATCATGCCAATGTGCCCCTACAACAATTACATCATTAGAAATACTAACCGACCAACCGAAATCATCAGACAAAGCCCCATCAGAAGAAGTCAACTTTGCAGTTTGTGTCATATCTGACCAACCTCCACCAGGTTTGGTGAATACATAGGCCGCGCCTATATCATCGGCATATATAGCTCCTGTGACAATATTATCTCCGGAAATACGAACAGGCCAACCAAATTCATCACCAGTAATATCAGATGGAGTCAATTTCGCTGTTTGGGTCATATCTTCCCATCCTCCCACTGGTTTGACAAATACATATACTCCTTCATTAATAGCACTAACCGCAATCACATCTCCTGAAATTGAAACGGACCTGGCACACCAATCAGAATCTGAAGTAGTCAGACGTGCCTGGGTTTCCCAGTCTGTTCCATTAAAATACAATACATAAGCACATCCTTTATCATCATAATAACCACGTGCTCCTACTACAGCATAATTACCATCTATTTCAACGGAATAACCATATTCTTCTTCCTGGTTGTTAGGGAAAGGTAAAATTTTGTCAGTTTCACTCCAGGATTGAGCATAAATACTTTGCATACCTGTTAAGGATAATAGTACTATCCCCATAATAATTTGATAAAAACGTAGAATTTTTTTCATGGTTTAAAAGTTTAATGGTTTGTTATAATAATTTGATTTTTTGAGTCATACTTCTAAACCAAATGTAATGCTCTAATTATCTGTTTTCAAGAGCAAATAAGTATGTATTAGGTATTAATAAGAATTAGTAATGATTTGGCAGGAATTCGCTACACAATTTGAAAATTGAAGATAGTACTAAAGACAAAAGGTCAACAGCTAAAAGCTAATGGCTAAAAACTTGTAATTGAATAGCATGTATGTATCTAACTTGGATATTTTTAAACAAAAAGGAAAAGATTAAGTCCCAACAGTTACATTCTACTGTACTTATCAAATATTTTAAGTAAGGTATTTCGCTTGCGCGAAGAAACAGGAATTTTGGAATCATCTTTCATAAAGATTGTTCCCCCATCATGCTTATCGAAACGAGCCATATAATATAAGTTAATCATATGTGATTGATGTGACCTGAAAAATCCGTAATCACCTAGGAGCTCTTCGTATTCTTTGAGCGTTTTAGAAACCATGATCTTTTTACCGTCAACTAAGTAAAAGGTTGTGTAACAATCGTCTGATTCGCATCTGACAATATCCTTAATATTCACAAGAAAGATACTTTCAGCTGTTTTAAGAATTAATTTCTTTACTCCATTGGAAATATTCTCTATATTCGACAATAAAGCATTTAGTTTTAACTCTGTTTGATCATGTTCAATAACTTTAGAGGCATTTGAAATAGCTTCAATCAACTCTTTTGGGTTTATCGGCTTAATTAAATAATCTAATGCACTAAATTTTATAGCTTTAATTGCAAATTGTTCATATGCAGTTACAAATATGATCTTGAAATCTACGTGGTTTAACTTTTGTAATATATCAAAAC
>DAOUTQ010000114.1 GCA_030668615.1 Bacteroidales bacterium
ATACTGGTTGCTGAAGATGAAGACACAAACTTTCATGTTATAAAAGCCTCTTTATCAAGAACGCAAGCTAATATTGTTAGAGTTTTTAGCGGAGACAAAGCTGTTAAAATGTGTAAGGATAGAGATTTTGACATTGTAATTATGGATATTAAAATGCCAATAATGGATGGTATTGAAGCTACTAAAGAAATAAAATCATTTAAACCAAAGCTTCCGATAATTGCACAAACGGCATACGTTTTACAAAATGAAAGAAACACCTGTATTGAAGCAGGTTGCAACGACTACATGTCTAAACCTGTTACAGCACAAAAACTACTTGAAGCAATTCAAAAGCTTCTTCCTTAGCGATTTTTAAAATCGTTCATTAGGTGTTGTAAATATGCCTTTCCTTTCTTCAAATCCGATTCATAATGACCCGAACTATAAATTACTTCATTGCTTATATTATCATAAATTACAGTTGAGGAATCTGAAATAAAACTAAAACCATCGTTAAAAACATAAAAAACAAAATCTGAATATGTTTCGCTAAATAAATCTTTACTAAACGTGAAATCCTGAGGATTTTTGCCAATTTGTTTTAGTATCGTAGCAGGGATATCAATCTGAGATCCAATAATATCTGATTTATTAATAGAATCTGTTAAAGCACCACCAAGCCATAACATCGGAATCTTAAATTTTTCAATATCATGATTCTGTGAATTGCCAGGTCTTGCACTTCCATGATCTGCTACAAGAATAAACAAGGTATTATCCCATACTTCAGTCTTTTTTATCTTTGTGAAGAAATCTCCCAAACAACTATCTGTGTAGTAAACCGAATTAAGAAACTTTGTTGCTCGATCATTACCCTCAAAGGTTGGTTTACCAGGCACCTCAAATGGATCGTGACTACTAAGTGTAAATACTGAAGTAAAAAATGGTTCTTTCTGATTAATCATATCAGTATACAAACGATCAAATAGATGTTCATCGTGAACACCCCATTTTGAATCATTTAATTTAGAATCAAAATCATCAACACTAACTATCTTGCTTGTTTCTGCATTAAGAAAATACGATTTCATATTTGCAAAATCGATGTCGCCACCGTAATAAAACGATGTTTCGTATCCAAGTACATTAAAGGTTTTGAATAATGAAGGTAGTGTTTGTGTTTTTTCTGGTGTTTTAATAATTGATGTTGTGGGTTGTCCGGGATAACCACTTAAGATAGAAACAATTCCTTTATCGCTCCTACTTGCATTTGCGTAAAAATTTGTAAAAAGAATACCTTCTTTTGTAAGTGAATTAAATTCCGGAGTAGCATCCCATTTACCATCAAGAGCGCCTATTACTTTTGAAGAAAAACTTTCAAGAATAAGAACGACAATATTAGGATTACTTTTTTTAATAAGTTTTATACTATTCACACTTTCCTGATGCAAACCTTCTGTTATTTCCTTAGCAACATCATCTGCCATAAATTGATATGTTTTCTCTGTATTTTTTCTATAAGCAAGAGAATTCATAACATTCCACACAACATTTACCGCAGCATGATTAGAGAATATGTTTTTGCTAAAATATACCATTCCTGTATTTACAGGTGCAATTCCAAAGCTGGCTCTTACCGGAACAATCATTAATCCTGTAAGGATAAGTAATACAGGCAGGAACAGTATATTTATTTTTTTAATAGCTAATATTCTTTCCTTAAATATCTTAGTAAAAATTTTAATCGCAGAATATATTAATCCTGCTGTAAACAGCAATAATAAAATAGTCAACCATGCTTCGGTTGACGCCATTGCTTCCTTAGGTTTAGTTATATATAACAAAGGTGTTCCATCCATTCGGTAACCCCAGTTTTTATACAATTCAAGATCGACAACTATAATCATTGCACACAATGAAAAAATGATAATTGTAAAAGGTTTAAGAATTTTATAGATTATTTTACCAGAAGCAAAAGTTGTAAAAGTGAAAATAAGACCTGTAACCATTAGAATATATCCTGTTGTGGAAATATCCAGTCTAATTCCATAAATAAAAGTAAGAATCCATTCTTTTACACCTATCTGTGATGAAAACGAAAATTCATATATTAAAAATAGTAATCTGGCAAAAAGAAAGAAAATTAGCCAGAACAGGCTGTAAATTCCAAAAAGCTTTAATCTTTGTTTCATTGTATTAGAAATATTATAACACAAATGTAAAATATTGTTAACTTTAGAATAATCTTTTAATGAATAATTTTAAAAATAATTCCAGAAAGCATGAACCATTTAAGATTAAATTTGATCCTTATTTCATTTATTATCCTTTGTTTATCAGGTTGCAAAAATGCTAATAGCAACTCATTAACTCCTGATTATGTAATTGTTATCCACGGTGGTGCTGGTAATGCCAGTAATCGAGACCTTAATGCAGAACAGCAAGAAGAATATAAAGCAAAACTTAGTGAGGCTTTAAGTATTGGTGAGGAAATACTTGCAAATGGAGGAACATGTCTTGAGGCTGTTGAAAAGACTATTAATTTTCTGGAAGATTGTCCTTTATTTAATGCAGGAAAAGGAGCTGTTTTTACTCACGATGGTAAAAATGAACTTGATGCTTCAATAATGCAAGGCAGTGATTTAAATGCAGGTTCTGTTGCTGGTGTTGGCGATATAAAAAATCCTATTTCGGCAGCAATAAAAGTAATGACAAATTCAGAACATGTAATGATGTCGGGAAAAGGAGCTTCTGAATTTGCTAAACTTCAAAATTTGGAGATCGTCGATTCTTCCTATTTTTTTACTGAAAAGCGTTGGGAAAGCTTACAAAATATTCTAAAATCTAAAAAATATGGAACAGTTGGTTGCGTAGCTCTTGATAAATACGGTAATCTGGCTGCAGGCACTTCTACCGGAGGAATGACAAACAAAAAATTTGGAAGAATTGGTGACTCTCCTATTATTGGAGCTGGAACTTATGCTAACAATAACACCTGTGCAGTTTCTGCAACAGGACATGGCGAATTTTTTATACGTTACACTGTTGCTCATGATATTTCAGCATTAATGGAATATAAAAACTTAAGCCTGAAAGAAGCAAGCGATGAAGTTATTAATAAAAAATTATTAGAAGTGGGTGGAACCGGCGGAATTATTGCAGTTGATAAAGACGGCAACATTTCAATGACTTTCAATACGAACATGATGTTCAGGGCTTACGCTAAATCAACAGGTGAAAAAGAAGTTGCAATTTTTAAATAAATTTTACAATTTTGAAAACTTTTAAAAGAGAAAGTAAACCTTTCTCTTTTTTTGTTATCCTATTAATATGAATAAGTTTATAATGAAAAATACATTTATAATTTTAGCATTTTTTGTATCTACATTAACCATTTTTGCTCAACAGCAAACAATTGACACATCTGATATTAGTTTAAATCATAACTGGTATAATAAATCAGCAAGTATTGATACAATTTATGGTGCCGAGGCTGATGTAGCTTATAACCAACTACTTAAAAACAAAACTTCAACTACTGTTATTGTTGCTGTAATTGATGGTGGAATTGATATTACTCATGAAGATTTGAAAAATAACATATGGGTAAATAATAATGAGATTCCTGATAATGGAATTGATGATGATAACAATGGTTATATTGATGACATTCATGGATGGAATTTTTTGGGAAACTCAAAGGGAGAAAATATATTATATGAGAATCTTGAAGTAACCAGAATTTATAGAGAATTTAATGATAAGTTTGAAAATATTGATTTAAAAAGCCTTTCAGATAAAGAAAAGATTAAATATGATCTCTATAAAAAAGCAAAAAGCATTTATAATAAGAATAAAAAAGAAGCACAAACAGGACAAAAACAAATAAAATTAATTGAAGAGAGATATAAAGAAGCAATAATTAAATTGGAATGGTATTTAGATACAAATATAGTTACTCCTAAAGCTGTAAATAATATCAAATCAGATGATAAGGTTTTAATGTACCATGTTAATTTTCTAAAGCATTTATATAAAAATGATTTTACAGTTGATGACATTAAGGAATCAAAAAAAAATATTTCTGAGGAATTAAATTATCATTATAACCTTGATTTTAAACCACGGGAAATTATTGGCGATGATCCTGAAGATATAATTACTCCATATGGTAATAATAATGTTTATGGTCCTGATGCAGATCATGGTACTTTTGTGGCAGGAATAATTGCTGCAGAAAGAAATAATAAAATAGGAATAAATGGTATAGCTACAGATGTTAATATTATGGCATTAAAAGTTGTTCCAAATGGAGATGAACGCGACAAAGATGTTGCTAAGGCTATTCGATATGCTGTTGATAACGGAGCACGTATTATTAATATGAGTTTTGGCAAAGAATTATCGCCGCAAAAACATCTGGTTGATGAAGCTGTTCTTTATGCCGAAAAAAAAGGTGTTTTACTTATTCATGCAGCAGGAAATGATGGGGAAAATATTGATAAAATAAAACAATATCCAACTAAAAATATTAGTACAGATTATCAGGCAACGAACTGGATAACTGTTGGTGCATCTTCAATGTATAAAAATCTTGATTTTGCGGCTGATTTTTCCAACTACGGAAAAGATATGGTTGATATTTTTGCTCCCGGAGTTGATATAAAGTCATTAGCTCCTGAAAACACTTACAGTTCTGAAGATGGAACCAGTTTTTCAGCACCTGTTGTTTCTGGTGTAGCAGCTTTAGTTTTATCTTATTATCCTGAACTAACTTATTCAGAACTAAAAAGTGTAATTCTTAATTCTGCAACTAAATATTCCAAGTCTAAAGTTTATAAGCCTGGTGATTATTCCAGAAAAAGGAAAAAAACCAAATTTGAAAAACTATCTGTTACAGGAGGAATAGTAAATGCTTATAATGCTTTAAAGATGGCGGAGCAAATGAGTAAATAATTTTATATTTCTAAAATTTAAAATGATGAGCAAAAGAGATTTAATATTACAAACAACTCTTGAGTTAATAACAGAATTGGGATTTCATGCTACACCAATATCGCTGATAATTAAAAAATCGGATGTGGCATCAGGAACAATCTATCATTATTTTAAAAGTAAAGAAGAACTCATTGATACATTGTACTCTGAATTAAAGGAGGAAATGGGTAAAGCAATAATTAATAATATTGATCAAGACATAAATTATAAAGAAAAGTTCTTTTTAATATGGAAGAATTTGTTTTCTTTTTTTGCCGATAATCCGAAGAAGTTTGAGTTTTTAGAAAACTATGCAAATTCACCTTTAATCAGAAAAGAAATTAAGGAAATTAACCAAAGACATTATGAACCTGCCAAAAACTTTATTGAATCGGGTATCAAATTAGGCATATTACGAGATTTACCCGTTAACTTAATTATGAATTTATTTTTTGGCAACATAGCAACACTTGTCAGGATGATTTCTTTGGAAGAGATTGCTTTAACCAATGAACTACTTGAAAATACAATTCAATCAAGTTGGGATAGTGTAAAAATTAATTAAAATAAATATCCCGACCTAAATTGATCAGGATATTTGTGAATTGTATAATATTTCAACATTTATATTTTATTCTTACGTTTAAATATTAAAATAATAAGCACAAGTAAAATCAATCCGCCTGACATCCAAAAGGCCCATGTATTAACAATACGTGACTGTACAATCATTTCGAAATCATCTGTAAAATACTTAATCCAACCTACCTTCCACTCGACTTCATTATTTTCAGAAATTTTCGCACTATTAGTTTCAATTATTAGCCCGGGCATTTGTACAGAATTTACATAATCTTCATTTATAAAAATATCTTCCCATAAACGATACTTTTCATTAAATTCAAAGAAGGGCGCTTCTTTTTCTAATTTCTGATAAGATATACTATCAATCTCAAATACTCTTTTTATAGCCACAAATACATCATCATCGTTCTCAAATAAATTAAACTGTGTGTTCATCAAATTAGTAATACTATCTCTTTTATTAGAAAAATTAGATTCGGATAACGAGCAATCTTTTATATTTTTTATTGATTCTTCAATGGCATCAAAACAAGAATACATAATTGTAAATTCAATCCACTTGTAAAAACCATCTTCAGCTTCTTTATCAAACTGTTTGGCAGCTATAGTATCAAAATTTTCTTTCAGATACTTTTCCTGTTCAGCTTGCAGTAACATAGCATAGTAAAATTGAGTAGAATCTAAATAATTGGTTAGAGATGGTTGATTAAACAGCTTATTGTATGTCTCCTTATAATCAAGAAATGTGTAAAACCATCTAAATCGTTTATTTAAAGAAACTATTCTGTCAATACTTCTGTACATACCAGAATCATTTGCGTACAATAAGTTCATTTGGTCAACGCTTTCAAATAATTTTGACGCTTTATGTATAAAAATAGTATCTCCATTTTCTGTTGTATCTGATTCTATAACCAAGTTCCAGCTTGTATCTATAGGAATTGGATGATCGAGTTCAAAAAAGTCAATATCAACGGAATCCTCAAAAGAGACAGTAAGTGTTCTTAGACAAGAACCATCGGCATAAATAATAGTATCTACTTGATAATTATGTCCGCAACCAGCTAATAATAAAACTACTGATACAATAAATGCTTTTATAAATCTACGTGTTTTCATGTTGTTAGTTTTAAAGATTAGTAGAAGAATTTCTTTCTAAGTCATCTTCTTTTAATAAGAGTTTTAGTTTTTGGATATCCTTTTGTGACAACTTCTTTTCAAGATTTTCAATATTATCGTTTAATAATTCCAACAATTCATCATGATTTGTTTTTAAGTCTTTATATGATTCTAAAAAGCGATCAAGAGAGCTTTTATCTAATACAATTTGTTCATTTTCTATTCCAGATACAAATTCTTTTAACACCTTATTATTGATTATTAAAGGCGTTGTTTTAAGTTCTCCTGTTTCATCAGACTTAAGTGCAATCTTCTTCTCCATCTGATTCAATTTATTCATTATAGAAAGTTGTTGGTATGCGAATAGACCAATTAAACAAATTGCTATACTATATGCTAAAACTTTTACTTTATTCGAAAACAACATTTCAAATATTGCGATCATTGAATATGAAGATTTTTCGTTTTCCTTAATAGATTGCATTATGTCAGATGTTAAAACCTGTGGATATGTTAATTCTGGTTCAGCATTCTTTAGCTTTTGAATTATTGAATCTGTACTTTCAAAACTCTCCATTAATTCTCTACAAGAATCACATGAACTTAGATGCTCCTTTAACACCTTCTTCTCTGTTTCACTTAATTCATCATTATGATTAAGATGTATTAACATTATAATATTATCGCACTTCATGTTGTAAAGTTTTAATATTTTCAATCCTTTTAAGTTTCTCACGAATATTCAATCGTGCATAATAGAGATTACTTTTCACTGTTCCTTTTGACATTGATGTTATTTCAGATATTTCATCCATTTCTGCACCTTGTAAATCTCTCAGAATAAATACCGCTTTCTGTTTCGGCGTTAATTCATTGGCTAAAGATGAAATAAGCATAGCAAGATCTTTATTTGCTATATCTGTTTCCGTATCAGCATCTACTAACTTATCAAATAAAATTGTAACATGTTCTGTGTCAACTGCAACGTATTTTCTTCTTTTATTAGCCTTAAGTTTGTCTAAGGAAAGGTTAAAAACAATTTTATATAACCAAGTCGTAAACTTGGTATTTATATTAAATTTATGAATATGCTGCCAAACACGAATAAAACTTTCCTGAACAATATCTTTAGCATCTTCATCATTGCAAACAAGCTTAAAAGACAACGAAAAAGCATAAGACTGATAGTGTTCAACAAGCTTTTCAAATGCCTTATGATCTTTTTTCTTTGAAAGTTCAATTATTTTTAACAATTGTTCCTTGTCCATAAAACTGTTTTCTTGTTTATTACTGTAACGACAAAATGCTTAACTGGTCAAATTGTATTTGTGTTTTTTTTAATGATCACATTAAAAAACCCCATCTTTATAGTAAAGATAGGGTTAAATAGAATAATAAAATAATTTATTCTAATACCATTTATTATTCAAGTTGTCATATTTGTGAAAAACAAATATGGATTGAATATATAACGGCATTTGTTTACATCCCGAATTTCGGGGAACCATTCTAATCTTCAAGACATCACATTATATGCGACATTTTGAAGAAGAATTGGTATAATATGTACATAGAGAATTAAATAGGTTCATAATCCTTTTTAGTCACAAAACAAATTGGACATTTCCAATCATCTGGAATGTCTTCAAAAGAAGTTCCGGGAGCTATTCCTCCATCAGGATCGCCTACCTCAGGATCGTAAATATGACCACAAATTTTACATTTATACTTCATAGTTAGGATATATTAGGATTTAACTTTCTTAACTGAATCTATAATCGTTCCGTCAACCCATTTAATAACAGCAACTAATTCATCATCGAATTCCGGTTTTGCTGGCTTACCACAAATCTTCTCTGCTTCATCTTTAAGCTCCTGAATAGTTTTAATAGGTAAATTAGAACCTTTCAAAGCCTCAATTAAGTCCTTACGTTTAGGATTAATAGCAATTCCTCTTTCAGTTACAATAACATCAATTAATTCTCCTGGCCCGCATAAAGTTGTAACTTCATCCATAACAACTGGTATACGGTCTCTGAATAATGGAATTGGTAAAATTACTGTTTTTGAGAATAAACAATTTTGCCATCCTCCTATTCCATGTAATAATAATCCATCAGAATGTGTAACAACATTAGCGTTGAAATTAACATCAACTTCAGTTGCACCCAATATAACAACATCAACGAGTCCGGCAAAATTTCCTTTACCGTGATAATTATAACTTGTAAACGGACTTGTCCAAACATGATTAGGATTTTCGCCCATTGATTTTACACCATCTAAATCAAAGGTTTGTCCATCAAGAATATATTCTATTAAGCCTTCGTTTAACATATCAACTAAATATTTATTACTTCCACCTCTTGCAAAACGAGCTTTAATATTTTTCTCACGCATAATCTTGGCAAAATAATCACCAACTGCTAAAGAAGTTCCACCGGCACCAGATTGAAATGAGAAACCATCCTTTATAATTCCTGCTTCTAAACAAAATTGAGCAGTCATTTCTGCTAATAGTAAACGATCTGGGCTCTTAGTAATTTGAGTTGTTCCCGAAATAATTTTTTCAGGAATTCCTACTTGATCTATCTGAACAGTATAATCAACATAATTTCCCTGAATTTGCCATGGACTACAAGGGAAGGGAACCATATTATCAGTAACAACAATTACTTTATTGGCGTACTGAGAATCTGCCAAAGCAAATCCTAATAAACCACTTGCAGAAGGTCCGTATAATCCATTTGCATTACCAAATGAATCAGCGCATGCCGCTCCTATTATTGTAATATCAACCTTGACATCACCATCCTGAATAGCCTGATATCGGCCACCATGTGAACGTAATACTCCAAGACCTTTCATTTTGCCATAAGAAGCAAACCGACCCAATGGCCCATTCATACTTCCTTCAATATGATGTATTGTTCCGTCTTCCAGATACTGAATTAAATGTTCGTGACAAGGAAATGATGCTGAAGGAACCCATCGCAGGTCTTTTACGCCTAACTCTTTTGCTATGTCAAATATTTGATTGGCAAGCAAATCACCGTTTCTAAAATGATGATGTGTTGTAATAGTCATTCCATCTTTTAATCCTGCTTTTACTAAAGCCTCTTTTAAAGATGCTACTTCTTTATTTCCATCTTCTGGAAAATCGGCACAAGATGAAATTTTTGGTCCATATTTTCGTGCATCAGGTTTATATTTTCCAACTCCCTGAAAAGGAACTTGTTTTTGTCCGTTTACTTCTGTAGGAACCATTCTACCTACGGCATTTTTTACAAGATTCAAATATTTTTGTCCCATAATGATTAATTTATTGGGGTTATTTATCTTAATTATTATTCTTTATTTAAAAACTCTTCTCTCCAGTCTTCTGATATAAGACCAAGGCTTATAGCAAGATTAATTGTTGTTTCAGCTCTTTTCACCACAGGAGGATCGATCATCTTTGTTCCCAAAGAAACAACTCCTAAACCTTTTTCTGTTGCATCAATAAAAGCATTCACAATTTTCTTTGCTTTATCAATCTCTGCTTCTTCAGGAGCAAAACTTTCATGAATAACTTTAATTTGTCGTGGATGTATACATCCCATCCCTTCAAATCCAAGTCCTTTAGAAACTTTCACATTTTCTCGTAGAGCATCCATATCGCCAACATCAGAAAAAACTGAATCAATTGCCTGAATACCTGCTGCTTTACACGCATTTACAATTCTTGTACGTGCATAAAAGGATTCAACTGCTTCGTTTGTTCTACGTGTTCCTAAATCTGCAGTATAATCTTCAAGTCCAATTGCCAAAGCAACAACATTTTCAGATGAAGTTGCAATTTCAAATGATTTTTCAACTCCTAATGCGCTTTCAATAATAGGCATTAATAATATGGGGCGATCAATTTTATGCTGTTTCTGTATTTCTTTAACCTTTTTTTCTAATTCTTGAATTTGCTCTGCTCCTTCGCACTTTGGAACAAGTAACATATGTACATTGTGAGGAACAAGATATTTTAAATCTTCTAAGCCCTTTGGAAACTGATTAATACGAACCATTCTTTCGGCTCCATAAAAATTTATACCACGTAATGCATTTCGCACAACTAATTGAGCTTCTTTTTTTCTGTCAAAAGCAACTGAATCTTCAAGATCAAGAATAATTCCATTAGGATCATGGATTCCTGCATTTAACATCATACTTGGTGTATTTCCAGGTAAGTATAATCTTGAGAAACGAAACTGCTCTTTTTCAGAAAAATATTTATTTTCTTCAATAAAATCTAAAAGATATTCTTTATCAGTGTCGATAAGTTGCTTTACTACAGCTTCTACTCGTGCTGCAATAATAAGAGAAACTGCTCCTTTATCTTCAATTGTAAGATGAGCATTTTCTATTTCGTATAATTTCAGAATATCCTTACACAATTCTATATTTGCTTTGCCATAAAGAACTTCAACTTTACTTTTTTGTTCTATTATTATTCCTCCGGAATCTTTTAATTCCAGTGTAACAAAACAATCGGAGCGGACTTTTTTACCGGTATTTCCGGCAGTAGCAATTTTATTACTCATTCCTATTTAATTTTTATAGTTTTAAATCATTAAAGTACAAATATAATAATCGTTTATAGTTTTAAAAGCTTCGTTTATAAATTTGATAATAAATATTTTTAAGTGTAAAAATACGTCAGGTTTCATGTTTCACCCTGGCATACGAATTGTACAGCCAAATCTCTTTGAAGTTTATATCAAAGACA
>DAOUTQ010000148.1 GCA_030668615.1 Bacteroidales bacterium
TAATCATTCTAACTATATGCAAAATTACAATTTATTTGTTAGAATTAGAGGGTGTGGGAAATATTTATAATTCTAATTTGGCTTTATCTTTAATAATATGGTAAATCTTTAAAGAGATTTGGTTTTATTTAAAACTAATTGCAAGTAAAAGTTAATGTTGGTTAAGACATAATTATGAATTTATTATATTTGCTAATTCTTAACTAAAATATTTTTCATGAATAAATTGGATAATAATATCCATCCAACTTTTGACAGAATTTTAAAAAGAGAGGATAAAGAGAAACTTTTAAATCAAAGATCGATTGTGATTTGGATTACTGGTTTGTCGGGGTCCGGAAAAACTACTATTGCGCAGGTCTTGGAGATTGAACTTCATAAACGAGGATATCTTACTAAATTACTTGACGGAGATAATGTGAGATCAGGTATAAACAATAACCTAAGTTTCTCTGAAGTAGACCGAAAAGAAAATATTAGAAGAATAGCAGAAGTTTCAAAATTATTTATGAAGGGTGGTGTTATTCTTATAAATTGTTTTATTTCACCTACAAAAGAAATAAGAGATCAGGCAAAAGATATAGTAGGTGAAAATGACTTTTTTGAGATCTTTGTGAATACACCATTAGAAGTTTGCGAGGAAAGAGATATTAAAGGATTATATGCAAAAGCAAGAGCTGGATTGATTAAGAATTTTACAGGAATTGATTCTCCTTATGAGGAGCCAGAAAATCCCTCAGTTGAGATAAAGACAGAAGAGTGCAGTATTACGGAATCAGTACAGATAATATTAGATAAGCTTTTACTTAGGATAGAATATAAAAATGATTAATTTTGCAATCCCAATATGTTAATTTAATTTAGAATGGACAATAAATACAGAATAAATCACTTAAGGGAACTGGAAGCCGAATCAATGTATGTTATTCGTGAAGTTGTGGCTCAGTTCGAAAACCCTTGTATGTTATTTTCAGGAGGAAAAGATTCAATTATAATGTTTCATTTGGCAAGAAAAGCTTTCTGGCCTGCACGAGTTCCATTTCCTTTAATGCACATTGATACTGGACATAACTTTAAGGAAACAATAGAATTCAGGGATAAGTTGATGAAAGAAACTGAAACAAAGCTAATTGTTCGTTACGTTCAGGATTCTATTGACGAGGGTAAAGTTGTTGATGAAACGGGTGTAAATTCCAGCAGAAATATACTTCAGACTACTACATTACTTGATGGAATCGAAGCGATGAAATTTGATTGTGCGATGGGCGGGGGAAGACGAGATGAAGAAAAGGCAAGAGCTAAAGAAAGATTTTTTTCGCATCGTGATGAATTTGGACAGTGGGATCCTAAAAATCAACGTCCAGAATTATGGAATATGTTTAATGGGAAAAAACATATGGGTGAACATTTTAGGGTTTTCCCTATAAGTAACTGGACTGAGATGGATGTTTGGCAGTATATAATGCTTGAAAATATTCCAATTCCGAATTTATATTACTCTCATGAAAGAGCAGTTGTTGTGCGTGATGGTACTATTTTAGCAGCAGGAGAATTTGTTGAATTAAAAGAAGGCGAAGTTCCTGAAATAAGAGTGGTGCGCTTTAGAACAATAGGCGATATGACCTGTACTGGAGCTGTAGCATCAGAAGCAAACTCTTTGGAAGAAATTATTGAAGAAGTTGCTTCAACCAGAATTACTGAACGTGGTGGTAGATATGATGATAAGCGTTCAGAGGCAGCTATGGAAGATCGTAAGAAAGAAGGATATTTTTAATTAGTAAGAATTTAACAGAACAATATATCATGTCAGAAGATTATAATAGAGGATACTTAGATATGGAGCTTTTGCGATTTACTACTGCTGGTAGCGTTGATGATGGCAAAAGTACACTTATTGGCAGATTATTATATGATAGTAAAGCTATTTTTGAAGATCAGATGGAAGCCATCGAGAAGGCAAGTTTAAAAACCGGAGACGGAGAGGTTAATCTGGCTTTACTGACTGATGGTCTGCGTGCGGAAAGGGAACAAGGTATTACTATTGATGTAGCATATCGTTATTTTGCAACTCCAAAAAGAAAATTTATTATTGCAGATACTCCCGGACATGTTCAGTATACAAGAAATATGGTTACAGGAGCGTCTACTGCTAATGTCGCACTTATATTGGTAGATGCAAGAAATGGAATTATTGAGCAAACCTTAAGACACGCATTTATAGCTTCATTATTACAAATTCCACATATTATTGTTTGTATAAACAAGATGGATTTGGTTGATTATAAAGAAGGTGCATTTGATGATATAAAATCAGGTTTTGATAAAATTGCTACTAAATTAGACGTTCATGATATACGATTTGTTCCTATTAGTGCAAAATTAGGAGACAATGTTGTTGACAGATCAGAAAATATGGATTGGTATGATGGACCAACTCTAATGTATTTATTGGAAAACATCCATATTGCAAGCGATATTAACCACGTTGATACAAGATTTCCGGTACAATATGTAATTCGTCCGATGAAAGAGGAATATCATGATTACAGAGGATATGCAGGAAGAATCGAAGGTGGAGTATTTCATAAAGGAGATAAAGTGCAAGTTTTACCTTCAGGTTTGAAAAGTAAAATTAGTTCAATCGATATTTTTGAAGGTAGTACAGAAGAAGCATTTGCTCCGCAATCTGTTACTATTTCTTTAGAAGATGATATTGATATTAGCAGGGGAGATCTTATTATAAAAGATAACGGATTACCACAATCAGGCCAAGATATTGAAATGATGATTTGTTGGTTCGATGAAAAGCCAATGATACTTGGCGGTAAATATGCGGTTAAGCATACTACAAATGATTTAAGATGTGTTATTCGAGATGTAAAATACAGAATTGATGTAAATACACTTGAACACGACACAGAAAATAAAAAGATTGGTTTAAATGATATAGCTAAAATAACCATTAAAACTACTAAACCACTTTTTTACGACACATATAGAAAAAACAGAAAAACAGGAAGTATTATTTTAATTGATGAAGCAACAAATAATACTGTTGCTGCAGGAATGATTATGTAGGTAATAACATGAATATAATTTAAAAAGGCTTCTGATAAGAAGCTTTTTTTATGCTCTATTATTAATGTAATATTGTACAATATCTTTATGGTCAAATGCCATATTTGGAGTCCCTTCTATATTAAACCATCTAAAATCCTTTGCATCATCTCCTGCCTTTATTTCTTGATTAAGGTTGATTAATTTCCCAGTATAAATAACCGATATAGTTCTTCCGCGAGGATCGCGGCCAGGTTTACCAAATGTATGAAATTGTTGCAGTTTAATATCTGATATTAGGGTTTCTTCTTTAAGTTCACGATATGCTGCAATTTCAATTTCTTCATTAATATCAATAAATCCACCGGGTAAAGCCCACTGATTTTTAAAAGGTTCGTTCTTTCTTTCAATCAATAAAATGTATTCAGATTCATTTTCTATTTTAGTAACAATAACATCAACAGTAACCGAAGGACGTGGATAAGCATAGGTGTAAAGCATGGTTAATCTTTATTTTCGTTATTCAAATGCTTTTCTTTTTCCTTTTGTTGTATTCTTTTGTTAATAACATAAATAACTATAATTACCGCTACTATGAATACCAAAATGTGCAATTTGCCCATGTTTTAAATTATTTTAATTTATTCTTTTAATTACACGTAATTTATGAGTGTATTTATTTAGTTCAAGATTATAAATTCCTTGCTGATCTAATTTATCAATTCTTACTTTTCCGGAAGCATGTATAATTTCATTTTCACTAATAATAATTCCTACATGTGTAATAATTCCTTCTTCGTTATCAAAAAACGCTAAATCTCCTGGTTTTGTATCCGAAATAAAATTTATTATAATACCTTCTTTTACCTGATCAGCAGAATCTCTTGGTATATTAATTCCCTTGATTTTGTAAACTACCTGAACAAAACCTGAGCAATCAATTCCATATGGATTTTTACCTCCCCATAAATATGGGCAATTCAAATACTGCTTAGCTAAGGTTTCTGTATCTAAACTTTTATTATTATTATCTTCCGATAAAACATAATTATTTTCATTGATTGTAAAGTTTTTATTCACAGTATTGAAGTTTGGCAGAGTAGAACCTGCAGGTAATAGTGTTTGCTCATTCTGAGAATTTAATATCGTGTTTGATAGATTCTGTGTTGTAAATTCAGGGTTTGAATTTAATTGTAAAAAGTTTTCTTCCGATAAATAACTAATGTTCTTTTTATCAATCCATCCTTCGTAATTGTCAAAAGTACTTTTTATAAAGCTCCATTTTTCTGATTCTTCTATAATTTGAAAAGTTTCACCAAATAAAAGTTGTGAAATCATCTCACTTCGATCGTTTGCTTCTTTCCTTATTGGTATAATACTTATTTCACTTATTCCGTACTGATTCATATATTGGATTTTAAATATGATAAATTTACAAATTCCTACATAAAGAATTTAAGTATTTAGCAATTTTGTAATAGATCAACAAAAAATAGTTTTCATTTGTTGTTTTGATAATGCAATATCAAGATTAAAATAGAAAGAATAATATTGATGAAAATTTATACATTTGTATTAATACAAACAATTATTAAAAATGAGAAAATTCTTCGAATACATTAAAAGAAATTACAAATACATTTTCAGAGCTTTTTTATTTATTCTAACAATTGCTCTTATAGTTTATATTTTTCCACGAGAAGGAAAATTTAGATATGAATTTCAGAAAGGCAGACCATGGTCACATGAAAACCTGTTTGCACCTTTTGATTTTCCAATTTATAAAAGCGATAAACAAGTTCAGGCAGAAAGAGATAGTTCGTTAAAATATTTTAGCCCTTATTTTAAATTTGATAGCACAGTTCTAAAAAGAGAATCAGAGAAATTTGCTAATTTTTATGTTGAAAAACAAAAAGAATTTATAGTTCAGAAAGAAGCTGAAAATACAGTATTTAATTCATATAGGAAGCAGAATTTTTTGAAAATATCAGATGATTTTAAAGAATACGCCTATAACGTACTTATTAATATATATTCAGATGGAATAAGAGAAATTAGTGAGATTACAGAAACAATGAAGAATGATGATGAAATTATTGTTCTTAAGGGTAATCTTGCGGTAAGTGGGAAGCTGAATGAAAACTACTCGCAAAAGGCAGCATACGAATATGTTAGAAATGCTATTAAAGAATATATTACCAATAATGAGACAAGAATACGATATCCCGATTTTTATCTGAATTTTAATTTGTACGAATACATTGTACCGAATTTATTCTATGATGAAAATACTTCTGAAAATGTAAAAAATGACCTGATAAATAATATTTCACTAACAAAAGGGATGATTCAATCTGGAGAGAAGATAATATTTCGTGGCGAGGTAATTGATAATCAGCTACATCGAGTACTTGAATCTCTGAAGTATGAATCAGAAACTAGGTTAGGTGATGGTTTCTTTTCACAGATAATTCTACTCGGTCAGATTATTTTCGTTTTCGCTTGTATTTTAGTGTTATTCCTGTTTTTGTATAATTTCAGACCTGAGATTTTAAAGCATACTACTAAAACAGTTTTCATATTAATGCTTGTTTTAATTATTGTTGTAATATCAAGATTCTCAATAAAGTATCTTTATATTGTTCCATTTGCTCTAATTCCAATTATTATAAAAACCTTTTATGATTCTAGACTTGCACTATTTATTCATATTATTACTGTAATGCTTGTTGGTTTTTTTGCACCAAATGGTTTTGAATTTGTATTTCTTAGCTTTATTGCAGGAATCATTGCCATTTTTAGTTTAACCAATTTGTACAGAAGAGGGAAGTTGTTTCTTTCTGCAGGATTAGTAATTTTAACTTACAGTTTTGTTTATTTTGGTTTAGCTATAACACAAGAAGCTAATTTCTCTGAAATTGATTTTTTTAATTTTCTTTATTTTGCGTTCAACGGAAGTTTAATTTTACTTGCATTTCCTTTGATTTATGTATTTGAAAAAGTATTTGGATTTGTATCAGATCTTACTTTAATGGAATTATCAGATTCAAACCAAAAATTACTCCGAAATCTTGCAGAAAAAGCTCCCGGCACATTTCAACACTCGCTTCAGGTTGCAAATTTGGCCGAAGAGGCAATTCATAAGATAGGAGGAAATCCTTTATTAGTAAGAACAGGAGCATTGTACCACGATATAGGGAAAATGAATAACCCGGTGTATTTTATTGAAAATCAGAGAACAGGATTTAATCCTCATGATATGCATGAGTTCGATGAAAGTGCAAATATCGTAATTAGCCATGTTAAGGATGGAGTCGAACTGGCTAAAAAACATTCTCTTCCAGATCAGTTGATTGATTTTATAAGAACTCATCATGGAACTACAAAAGTTCAGTATTTTTACAGATCTTACATTAAAAAATTTCCAGATAAGGATGTTGACATAAATATGTTTACTTATCCAGGCCCAAAACCGTATTCAAAAGAAATGGCTGTATTAATGATGGCAGACTCAGTTGAAGCTGCGTCAAGAAGTCTTTCAGACATTAATGAAGAAAAAATAGGCAATTTGGTTGATTCAATTATTTCTGAGCAAATGAACGAAGGTCAGTTTGAGTATGTTGATATTAATTTCAAAGATATTACTGAGATTAAAACCTTGTTTAAAGACAAATTAATGAATATTTACCATGCCAGAATAAAATACCCCGAAAAGAAATAATAAGTGTAAAAAACAGCCTCTATTGGCTGTTTTTTACATAAAATATATATTGATAGCTTAGCGCATATCGATAATTTCAACTTCAGGATAATCTTTTAAATTAAAAACAAAATAAGAATCTTCATAATTTGAGCTGATATCATAATTATTGAAAGAAATAATATAATGAGAACCATCTTTTCCAAATATTGTAGCAGATTTTAGAAATGATTCCTTTGTATTAATTTGCAACCTAATTCGTGAAAACTCCTCGTCAAGATCAACAGGATAAAGATCTACAATTGAATATTCAATTTCCTTTTCAGTTATGCTGTTTATAAATTGATAATTATAACCTTCTTCATAAATGGTAAACAATTTCTTTGGATTACTAAAAATATCTTCACTATCTGGATCTTGTTCTGTAATATTTACTTCACTTACTTCAGGAATGTAATTCCAGAGCGTTTTACCATCAAAGAATGATTCAGCACCTAAAAAACTCATACGGTACATATCTTGTTTCATTACAATTGATCCCGAAGAAGTGTTTTGAGTATTGTCTTTAATATTTTTGTAATCGATTGTAAAATCTGTTTTAATTATCTTGTAAGATTTAGTTTTTTCCGATAATTTATCGAGAATTTTTTTTGCTTCAGGATCTTGCTGAGCAACAGACAAAGTAATTCCGGAAATAAATACCAGAAATAAAAATATATTTTTCATCATATTAAATTAAAAGTTTTCAAGGAAGTCTTTCAAATACTGTTCCAAAGAATATTCGTCTTGAAAAAGAACTTGTCGAGCTTTACTTCCTTCAAATGGTCCAACAATATTTGCAGCTTCCAACTGATCAATAATTCTACCGGCACGATTGTAACCAATTGAAAATTTTCTCTGAATTAACGATGTTGATCCTTGTTGATGCCTTACAACTAATCTTGCAGCATCTTCAAACATTGCATCACGTTTAGAAAAATCAACTTCACCAATTTCATCTGATCCTTCAGGAGTGTATTCAGGCAATATAAAGGCTGTTGGATAACTCTGTTGATCACCAATAAAATCAGTAATTTTATCTAATTCAGGGGTGTCAATAAAAGCACATTGTAAACGTATTAAATCGCCTCCGGTTGAAACAAGCATATCTCCACGACCAATTAACTGATTTGCTCCTGGTGTATCAAGTATAGTTCTGGAATCAATCATAGATGATACTCTGAATGCTATACGTGCAGGGAAATTAGCTTTTATTGTACCTGTAATAATATTTGTTGAAGGTCGCTGAGTAGCAATAATTAAATGTATTCCTATTGCTCGTGCTAATTGTGCAAGTCGTGCTATTGGCCCTTCTATATCTCTCCCGGCTGTCATTATTAAATCAGCAAATTCATCAACAACAACAACA
>DAOUTQ010000083.1 GCA_030668615.1 Bacteroidales bacterium
AATCATCTTCCAGATGAGATGAAGAAAACTTTAGCTGAAAAAGAAATCAAAGTATTTATAATTAATGCTACAAAGATTGCTGAAGATATTGGTTTAGGTAATAGAACGAATACAATCTTACAATCTGCTTTCTTTAAAATTTCAAATGTAATTCCTTACGAAACTGCAGTTGTAGAAATGAAGAAGGCTATCGTTAAATCATACGGTAGAAAAGGTGAAGATATTGTAAATATGAACAAAGCTGCGGTTGACAGTGGTGGCATTGTTGAAGAAGTTACAATTCCTGCTGAATGGAAAAATATTGAAATTAAAGCGAAAACAGATAATAGAAATATTCCTGATTTCATAAAGAATGTTGTTGAACCAATTAATGCACAAAAAGGTGATGATTTACCTGTAAGTGCTTTTGTTGGAAGAGAAGATGGTACTTTCCCTGCTGGAACAACAGAATATGAAAAACGTGGTATTGCAGTTAGTGTTCCTGAATGGGTTTCTGAAAATTGTATTCAGTGTAACCAATGTGCATATGTTTGTCCTCATGCTGCTATTCGTCCATTCCTATTAACCGAAGAAGAAGTTACTAATTCACCAAAAGGAACAGACGTTCTTCAAGGTACTGGAGGCACTAAAGAATATAAATTCAGAATACAAGTTAGCCCACTTGATTGTACTGGTTGTGGCAACTGTGCTGATGTTTGTCCTTCTAAGACAAAAGCTTTAGTAATGAAGCATCTTGACACTCAAATGGAAGAAGCTCAACGTTGGGATTACATGCATAAAAAAGTTGGATATAAAGATACTGTTTTACCAAAAGAAAAGAGTGTTAAAAATAGCCAGTTTGCTCAACCATTATTTGAGTTCAGTGGCGCATGTGCCGGTTGTGGCGAAACTCCATATATTAAAACAATTACTCAATTGTATGGTGATCGTATGATGATTGCTAATGCAACTGGTTGTTCATCAATTTATGGTGGCTCTGCTCCATCTACTCCATATTGTACAAATGATGCAGGTAAAGGTCCAGCTTGGGCTAACTCATTATTCGAAGATAATGCTGAGTATGGTTTAGGTATGCATGTTGGTGTTGAGAAACTTCGTACACGTATTGCTGAAAAAATGAACGAAGCAATGAACGATGTTGCTGCAAATACACAATCTGCATTCAAAGAGTGGATCGAAAAGATGTATGATGCTGAAGATTCTAAAGTTGCATCTGCAAAAGTTGTTGAAGTTTGTAAGAAAGAAAAGGCACAAGTAGCTAAAGATATCTTAGCATTAGAACAATATCTAATTAAAAAATCAACTTGGATTTTTGGTGGTGACGGTTGGGCTTATGATATTGGATACGGTGGATTAGATCATGTGTTAGCATCAGGCGAAGATGTAAATGTTCTTGTTGTTGATACAGAGGTTTATTCAAATACTGGTGGACAAGCATCTAAAGCTACTCCTGTTGGAGCTGTTGCTAAATTTGCTGCTGCGGGTATGAGATTGCGTAAAAAAGATCTTGGTATGATGGCAATGTCTTATGGACATGTTTATGTTGCACAAGTTGCAATGGGATCTAGTCAGAACCAATTCTTTAAAGCTTTAAAAGAAGCAGAAGCATATCCAGGACCATCATTAATTATTGCTTATTCTCCTTGTATTAACCACGGGTTAAAATTAGGTATGGGTAAAACTCAGTTAGAAACTAAATTAGCTGTTGAAGCTGGTTACTGGCACAATTACCGTTATAATCCACTAATGGAAGCAAAAGGCGAGAATCCATTTGTTTTAGATTCAAAAGAGCCAGATTGGGCTAAATTCCAGGATTTCTTAAAAAGCGAAGTTCGTTATACTTCACTTCAAAAATCATTCCCAGAAGATGCTGAAATTCTTTTTGAACGTGCTGAGAACGATGCTAAATGGAGATATAACTCTTATAAAAGATTAGCATCTAACTAATAATAATTATTTTATATGATAAAGGCAGGATTTAAAAATCCTGCCTTTTTTTGTTGATATACTTTATTTAAGGAATTTTATAAGATCTTAAACAGAAATTGAACTAAATTTTTTGTAACTTGTTAGTAATATACAAAGACACTAAAGTTTAACTTATAAAACCCTTAACAAATGGCAGATTTATCTACTACCTATATGGGATTAAAATTAAAGAATCCTATAATTGCAGGTTCATGCAACCTTGCAATGAAAATCGAAAATGTGAAAGCTATGGAGGAAGCGGGGATAGGAGCTATTGTCTACAAATCACTATTTGAAGAGCAGGTTAATTTCGAATCTGCTGACTTTGATGAAAGCATGACTGCTTATAACGACCGAAATGCTGAGATGTCAAGAATGTATCCAGAAATGAAGCATGCCGGACCAAAAGAATTTTTATTACATCTTAAGAGAATAAAGGAAAATACTTCGGTTCCTGTAATAGCAAGTATAAATGCTATTTATGAAGAGACCTGGGTAGAATATGCAAAGTTAATTGAAGAAACTGGTGTTGATGCTTTAGAAATTAATATATATAAGACTCAAAAGAAACCTGAAGACACTGCTCAGGTTGTTGAAAAAAACAAAATTGATATAATTAAAGCTGTTAAGAAAGCTGTTAAAATACCTGTAGCAGTTAAATTAAGTCCATTTTGTAGTAATCTTTTGAATTTTATCTCTGAGATTGATAAAGTTAAGGTAGAAGGCTTGGTTTTATTTAATAAACTATTCGAACCTGAAATCGATATTAATGAAGAAAAGCATATATTCCCATTTAACTTAAGCCATAAAGGTGACCATAGATTACCTCTTCGCTATGCAGGCTTACTGCATGGTAATATAAAAGCAAACATTTGTAGTTCGGGAGGTATTTTTGATGGCGATGATGCAATAAAATTACTGTTGGCTGGAGCAGATGCTGTTCAAGTTGTAAGTACTTTATATAAGAATAAAATAGGTCAAATATCAAATATTGTGAATAGAATAGAAGAATGGATGGATGATAAAGGATATAAAACCATAAATGATTTTAGAGGAAAGCTATCAAGAAAAAATTGTAAAGATCCATATGTTTATTTAAGAGCACAATATGTAGATATTTTATTAAACAGTGCTGATAAATTATTAAAGAAACATCCAGTTATATAACAACAAAAAAGGGCCGTAAAAACGGCCCTTTTTATTAGAAAAATCTTATTTAAATAGTTCCAATAGGATCAGCATTTCCATCAGGATCTCCATTTACATAACCATCAGTTTGCGGATTTCCATTTGTCATTAGTAAGATTCCACACATATGTGGAGCAGCCATTGAAGTTCCACTCATTGTTGTATATCCACCGCTTTTATATGTTGAGTAAATATAAACTCCCGGCTCACAAAAATCAACAGGAGGATTTCCATAATTAGAAAATGAAGCAAAATTATCATTAGAATCCATTGCAGAAATTGTCCATATATACTGTCCATTAACTCTTGCCGGAGAATGACTATTTGCATCATCGCTCTCGTTTCCAGCTGCTAATGCGAAAAATATGCCATTTTGAGAAGCTGCATAAACTGCATCATCAATTGCCTGGTAAACTCCACCACCCAAACTCATGTTAGCTGCATCTCCAGGACTTGCGTTTGCTGCTACAAAATCAACACCAGCAATAATTACAGAGTAAGCACCACTTCCTCTTCTGTCCAATACTTTAACAGGAACAACAGTAGCTCCAGCTGCTACTCCAACTACTCCAATTTCATTATCGATTGCAGCAACAGTTCCAGCACAATGAGAACCATGGCCATTATCATCATCGCCATAGGCATCGTTATTAATAAAATCATAACCACTTGCTGCGTCTACGTTTAAATCTGGGTGATCCAAATCAACTCCTGTATCAATAATCCATGCAGTTTTACCAACTCCATTTCCATAACCGACTCTTTCTATTCCGAAAGGAATTTGCTGGTCAACCGGTGCTGGTGGATCATCATTATTATTCCCAGGACCACGTCCTCTAATAAACATTCTGTCCGGAAGAATATATTTTACTCTCGAATCATTCTCCAATAGTTCCATATCGCTCTTTGACATTTTAACACTAAATCCAGTTAAAGCCTCAGCGTATGCATTTTTCACTTCAAATAAAGATGTTGATTTTGTTCTTAACATTGATTCAGCATATGTTTTTACTTCTTTTACTTTTTCATCATAAGTAAGATCACTTGAAGCTTTAATAGATGTTCCGTTCAACACTACAACATACTGTCCTTCAATAATTTCTCCATTTTTTTCATTTAACACAAGATTATCTTGTACTTCTGTAACCACGTGAGTTTCATCTTTACTACATGCAGAAAATAAAAAAGTTACTACTGCGGCAAAGCACATTAATTTTTTCAATTTCATAGTTTTGTAATTTGGTTAATAAATAAAGTTAAATTGGTTTTCGCATACAAATACTTAATTTAAAATTGAAAAGTCAAGAAATGTTAAAAGCTTAAAAATGTCATTTATTGATAATCAATAAGTATAAAATTGAAATAATAGAGTCACTCTAATTAATACAGAATATTATTTAAAATCAATCTAAATTAAATTATTAACATACTATAAATCTGCGTCCTGTATACTATATTAAGATCTTTATATCCCTTTTAGTCGAAATTAATAATTATTGAAAAACTATTCAAAAAAAAATAGCTGTCACCTGACAGCTATTTTCAATTAATTTAGATAAATATTTAAATTGTTCCAATTGGATCAGCATTTCCATCAGGATCACCATTTACATAACCATCAGTTCTTGGATTTCCATTTGTCATAAGTAATATACCACACATATGTGGAGCAGCCATTGAGGTACCACTCATTGTAGTATAACCACCACCTTTTGCAGTTGAATAAATACTGTATCCAGGTTCGCAATAATCTACAGGAGGGTTACCATAGTTTGAGAAATATGCCCAATTATCATTGATATCCATTGCTGAAATTGTAAAAATATTTGGACCATTAACTCTTGCTGGAGAACTATAATTAGCATCACTACTTTCATTACCAGAAGCTAAAGCAAAATGTATTCCTTGTTGTGAAGCAGCATAAACAGCATCATCAATTGCTTGATAAGCACCTCCACCTAAACTCATATTAGCAGCATCACCAGCATTTGCATTTGCAGCAACATAGTCAATACCTGCAATAATACCAGAATAAGCACCGCTACCTTTTCTATCAAGAACTTTAACAGGAACAACAGTAGCACCAGCAGCTACACCAACAACTCCAAAATCATTGTCGATTGCAGCAACAGTACCAGCACAGTGAGTACCATGTCCATTATCATCATCAGCGCTTTTACTGCGAACAAATGTTTTTCCTCTTGCTACGTCTACATTAAGATCTGGGTGATCGTAGTCAATACCTGTATCAAGTATCCAAGCTACTTTACCTACACCATTTCCATAACCTACACGAGCAATACCATAAGGTACTTCTTGATTTGGATCAGCTGGAGGATCAGTTGGTTTAACAGGTTTTTTCATTATATACATTCTATCTGGAAGAACATACTTAACTCTGCTATCTTTTTCCAATTTAGCAATATCGTCTTTTGACATTTTAACGCTAAATCCCTTGATAGCTTCTGCAAATGCATTTCCAACTTCAAATTCGCCTGTTGATTTTGTTCTGATCATTGATTCAGCAAATGTTTTTACTTCTTTTACCTTTTCATCATAAGAAAGATCAGCAGCAGCCTTACTGAAACCTTCATTCAATACCACAACATACTGTCCTTCAATAATTTCACCACTTCCGTCTTCAGCTAATACAATATTCTCATTTGTAACTAACTGACTTGGTTCTTCTTTACTACATGCTGAAAACATAAATACACCAGCAGCAGCAATTGTTAAAAGCTTTCTGAATTTCATAGGGTTATTTTTTAGTTAATAAATTGAGTTGGGGCAATTAAGCAATTTTATATTGAATTAACAAGATATATTCTTATCATAATGCAATTTACAAACCTGATGCACGTTATTTCTCTTTGTATACAAAACTACATTTCAATCACTTAAAGCCTATTTATAATGATTCTATATTGCTTGTGATATTTAATAAAACTGAAACCTTTTTTATGTAACTTCGTTGCGATTTCTTTCAGAATAATATCAAATGTCAAAAATTGTCAAAACAGCTGATGGTTCGTATACTTTATTCTCTTCTGAGTTTAATGAGCATTATCATTCAACATATGGGGCATTAAACGAATCAATGCATGTATATATAAAAAACGGTTTAAAATACTGCAAAAAAAACACCCTAAACATTTTTGAACTTGGCTTTGGAACGGGACTAAACGCAATATTAACATACATTGAGAGCATAAAAAGCAATCTAACGATCAGGTACAATGCAATTGAGTTGTATCCGGTTAAACCTGAAATAATATCTAAATTAGATTACAATAAACTATTCTTAAAGGATGAGTTATCAGTTTTTTTTAAGATGCATAATTCACCTTGGGATACTGATATAGAACTTTCAAAAAACTTCATTTTAAAAAAGATAGAAATCGCTTTCGAAGAATTAATTTTTAACGAAAAGTATGATTTAATTTATTTCGATGCTTTTGCACCGGATACTCAACCTAATTTATGGAGTAAAGAAAATTTTCTAAAATTATTCAATTCATTAAATCCAAATGGAATTCTAACAACATATAGCAGCAAAGGAATTGTAAAAAGAAATTTAAGAGATGCAGGTTTTATTGTTTCTCGATTACCAGGACCAAATGGGAAAAGACACGTAATAAGAGCTAAAAAAAATAATTAATTACCCTTTTTAACTTTTTTTAAAATAGTTCCTTTTGCTATTAGAAATAAATTAAGCAACTTTGCACTTCGTGTAAACAAATAAAATAAATAAACTCTAAAAAAATAATTACTATGAAAATTAAAAATCTATTATTTATTGCAGGTGCTGCAATCATTTTATCATCATGTGGCAATTCTATTAGCAGTAATGTGAAATTAGAATCGGAAATGGATACTTTAAGTTATGCATTAGGAAATAGTGTTGCAACAAGTTTAAATTCTCAGGCTACAACTCTTAACGATCTTAACTACAATGCTTTTGTAAACGGAATGAAAGATGTTTTTGAAAAAAATGATGTAAAAATGAATGAAGAAGAAGTTACAAATTTTATTAGAAAATATTTTTCTAAACAAAGAGCGTTGAAACTTAGAGCAAATCTTGATAATGGAATTGCGTTTTTAGCAGAAAATAAGGATAAAAAAGGTATAATAACTACTACAAGTGGTTTGCAATATGAAATATTAAGTGAAGGTACAGGAAAATCGCCAACTGCCGTAGATACTGTTATTTGCCATTACCATGGGACTTTAATTGATGGAACCGTATTCGATAGTTCAGTTGAAAAAGGAGAACCTTTTACAACAGCCTTAAACAGAGTTATTCCAGGTTGGACAGAAGGTCTTCAGTTAATGAAAGAAGGATCAAAATACAGATTTTATATACCAACAGAGTTAGGCTATGGTGTTAGGATTCGTCCAGGAGGAAAAATTGAAGCTAACATGGCTCTCATTTTTGAAATTGAACTTTTAGAAGTAATTGAAGTTAAATAAAAGTATAGATTGCTCAGTGCAAAAAATAAGAAAATGAAAAAAGCAGAAATAATAACAGACAAAGGAACCATGAAGGTTAACTTTTTTGAAAATGATGCACCAGGTACCGTTGCTAACTTTGTTAAATTGTCAAAAGAAGGATTTTATAATGGATTAACATTCCACAGAGTAATTCCTGATTTTGTAATTCAAGGAGGTTGCCCTGATGGAACAGGTATGGGTGGACCTGGATATTCTATAAAATGCGAACTTGATGGTGAAAATCAATATCACGACAAAGGAGTATTATCGATGGCACATGCTGGAAGAGATACCGGCGGATCACAATTCTTTATTTGTCATAGTCGCCAAAATACGCAACACCTTGACAGAAACCATACTGTTTTTGGTAAAGTTTATGAAGGGCTTGAGGTAATCGACCAAATAGCACCAGGTGATAAAATTGAGAAAATAATTATTCACGAAGAATAGCATTTAGAAATGAGTTTTGAAATAACAGGTAAGTTAATAGAAAAGTACAATACAATTCAGGTTAATGATCGTTTTAAAAAACGTGAATTTGTTTTGGAAAGAACAGAGTCGAACGGAGGAATGGAATTTACTGATCATATTAAATTCCAATTGACACAAGACAGATGTGATCTTATTGAGAATGTTGGACTTAACAATGAAGTAAAAGTAAGTTTTAATATTCGAGGTAATAAGTGGGAACGCGATGGAAAAGTAAACTATTTTACAAATCTTGATGCATGGCGAATTGAGAAGAATTTAAATCAACAATTTAACAATGATACAACTCCTCCTCCATCGCTTGATGATATACCAGCTGCAAATGATGAGCCTGATGATTTACCATTTTAATCAATAAAACATTAAACATCCGATAACATTAATTATCGGATGTTTTTTTATTATCGAAGCTTTGCTTTACAGATTTCTTTTTCTTGAGTATTTTTTAAAAAATAAGAAGACTCATTTTCAGATTCAAAATGATGAATAGTAAATTCCTCATTTAAGGTTAATTCGGATAGGAAATTTATTTCAAATTCATATATAGGCTTTTTGTTTTGTGAGAAATATGAGTCTAGTATCCATCTTACATAAGTAGCATTATTTACATGTTTATTCACATCCAGATCGCTTGGATAAACTCTTCTTTTATCTAACAAATTATATGCACCAATATCAATTTTAATTTTCTCTAACTTTTTATCAATTGCTACTTCGTTAAGAAAATTTTCGTGTATGAAATTAAAGTCATCTAAACGCTTTGGTCGTTTTGTATCTTTATCCAATATTAACCAATAGCTTGTGACGTTGCCAATAATTTTTCCATTCTTCGAAATTTGAAAATCGCGAATTGCAAAGAAACCATCTACACTTTTTGGCCATGTTTTAATTTCTATTTCATCTTTCCACTCAGGGTATTCTTTCATTTCCACCAAAACTCTGGATAATACCCAAAAGGCATTTTTTGATTCTAAATATTCATATCCAAAGTTATTTAAGCGGGCATTATCCCATGCACATTCCTGTAATAAATGGAATAAAGAATTCAAAGTTAGTTTCCCATTCTGATCTGATTGATATGACTTGATTTTAAAAGGGAAAATACTGAAAGGCTGATTTAACATGATTAATCCATTTTCAAATTCTTGTTCCTATTCATTATATAACGAAAAGGTCTCACTATTCTCTCTAAAAGTCTTTTATTTTCTGTAATAATTTCTGTTGTGCCTTGCATCTCTTGTTTAAAATCGAGGTTTATTCCGTAATAAGTTTGCAAACCATCAGGTAATATTATTTCTACTGTATAATAATTATCATCAGGTGCTAAAGATATTGTATTCACTATTCCTTTTACCATTCCAAATTCCATATAAGGATAATTTGCAAACTGTATATTTGCAATTTGCCCTTCTTTTACTTTTCCTGCACCTTGAAAAGTTAATTGTGCCTTTCCAATAATTTCACCCTCATCTTCTGGAATAATAGTCATCACAATTTCCCCTGCTTTAACAGACTGATTTTCATTCCAGAACTGGTTAAAGGTAACCTTGCCATTTGTTGATGCTATTAAAACATATTGATATTTCCATGTTTCAATTGCAGCGAGTAAATTTCCGTAAGATTCCTTTATTAAAGCTATATTATCATTTATTTGCTTTTCTTTTTGAAGTTTCAGTTCTAAAATATTCTGATTCAAGCTTTCAATTTGAAGATTTGTACTTGCAATTGAAGAGTTAATTTGTTCAAAACTATATTGTTTTGCAATTAACTGCGATCTCGATTTTTCATAATCTGCATCTGAAAGTAAGCTCTGATGGTATAACATCGAATCACGTTGAAATTGTTTTCCTGTTAACTCAAAATCATTTTTTAATAATTTCATTTGAGTTTTTAAATTATTCAGATATAAATCATATTTTTTAATTTCCTGATGATAAAGAGTCAATTTTTGGTCGTGATAATCCAACTTAATCATTTGATTATATGTATCGATATTTTTAAAAAAGTTAGTGTAAAACGTCTGAATACTTCCCAATTCTATATAATCATTATTTATTACATATAAGTTATCAGGTTTAAATGATAGTTCAAAATTATCAAGTTGTTCTTTTAATCCTTTTATACTTGTATAAACAGCAGGATTTTCAATGACACCTAATATCTGATTCTTTTTAACTATATCATTATCAGAAACAAATAAGTTCTGTATTTTTCCGGCGGATTTTGCAATAACCTGAGCTGGTGGATTTTCAGTGGTTAAAATAATATTTGCAGGAATAATATCGGGATATTTAAAAAACCAGCTTCCAGTTATTATTACTATAATAATTATAAAGATAATTGTAATTCCCCATCTTACAATCCATTTTGGAGGACGACTAAGAATCTCCTGAACCTCGGTTGAACGAAGTTCAATGTTTGCGATTTCCTCTTTATTTACTTCCATATGCTTCACTATTCATAACTAACTACCAAGTTCAAGTTGGTTTTTTACCAATTCATAATAAGCACCTTTCTTTTTTGATAACTCAGTATGTGTTCCTTTTTCAACAATTTTTCCTTTTTCAAGAACAACTATTTGATCTGCATTTTTTACTGTACTTAACCTGTGAGCCACTACAACAACTGTTTTTCCTTTGAAAAACATATCCAAATTCTCCATAATAACTCGCTCATTGTTCGCATCTAAAGCATTTGTAGCTTCATCTAAAAATATAAATTCGGGATTCTTATATACTGCTCTCGCGATAAGTATTCTCTGTTTTTGCCCTTGACTTAACCCAACTCCATTCTGACCAATTTTGGTATTGTAACCCAAAGGCAGTGATTCAATAAACTCCTGAATATTGGAAACTTTAACGGCATGTAACAATTTTTCACGATCAGGATATTCATCAGAAACTGCAATATTATTTGCTATTGAATCAGAAAATATAAATCCATCCTGCATTACAACACCACACTTGTCACGCCACATACGGTTACTTATATTGTTTAAGTAAAGATCTCCAAGGTTTATTTTTCCTTTTACTGGGTTGTAAAATCCAAGTAACAATTTAATAAGAGTTGTTTTTCCACTTCCACTAGTTCCAACAATTGCTGTAATTTTATTTTCAGGAATATTCAAATCAACATTATCTAAAACAAAAGGCGAATGTGGGCCTTCGTACTGGAAAAATACTTTTTCAATGTTTAAATCTCTTTGCTCCGGTAATATATCAATTTTAGGTTCTTTGTCCGATTCTTCATCTTCTTTGTTATGAATTTCGCCTAAACGTTCAAGGCTAATTTTAGCATCCTGAGTAGACTGTAAAAAACTGATCATTTGATTAATAGGGCTATTCAATTGACCAGCAATATATTGCACAGCCAACATCATACCTAAAGTCATATTACCATCGATCACAGATTTTGCAGCAATGAATGTTATAATCACATTTTTTACTTCATTAATCAGGACACCTCCTGCTTGCTGATATTGATTTAAAGATAAGCTCGCCATATTCACTTTAAACAAACGACTCTGAATATTTTCCCACTCCCAGCGTTTTTGCTTTTCGCAATTATTCAATTTTATTTCCTGCATTCCGGTTATTAACTGAATAACATTACTCTGATTATCGGAAAGTTGAGCAAAACGTCGATTATCTAATTCGCGGCGCTTTTTCATAAAAATGTAAACCCATAGTGTATATAGTACACTTCCCATTAAAAACACTAGAAATATATTCACACTATAAATCAGCAATACAATTCCAAATATGATTAAATTGATGAAAGAAAATAAAATATTTAGCGTTGATGATGTTAGAAAATTTTCTATCCTTTTATGATCACCACTACGCTGAATTAAATCACCTATCATTTTGGTGTCGAAAAACGAAACCGGTAGTTTCATTAATTTGATTAAGAAATCTGAAATTAAAGAAATATTAATTCGTGTTCCTAAGTGCAAAAGAATCCAACTACGGATAAATTCGACAATAGTGCGTGAAAATATTAATACTAACTGTGCTATTATTATTAAGGTAACAAAATTTATATCTTGTGTATTAATACCTTTATCAACAATGCTTTGAGTTAAGAAAGGGAAAATAAGTTGCAATAAACTTCCTAATAATAAACCCAGAAATAATTGCGTAATAATTTTTTTATAGGGTCGTATATAAGAAAAAAGAAATTTAAAACCTGATTTATTAATTTTTTCATCATCTACTTTATAGAAATCAGGAGTTGTTTCAAGCAGCAAACACAATCCTTTATCTTCTCCTCCTTCACGTGTTGTTGCCCAACCTGATAAAAACTCCTCTTTTGTAAATTTAATTAATCCACGCGCAGGATCTGAAACATGAACAAAAATATTTCCTTTTCGTTTTTTAGTAATTTTATAAACAACCACAAAATGATTTTGGTTCCAATGCGCTACAAATGGCATTGGGGCTTCATTTAATAGTTGCTCAAAAGTAATTCGAACACCCATGCTTCGAAATCCAATTGATTCTGCTGCATCGCTTATCCCGAGCATAGAAACACCTTCGCGGGTAATATAGCTTTTATCTCGAAGTGTTTGTAAAGAGAAGTTTTTGCCATAAAATTTTGCGATCATTCGTAGGCACGAAGGACCGCAATCCATGGCATCAAGTTGTTTGTAAAAAGGGAAAGGCATTTTGAAATTACATTTTATTGCATGCCTAAAATAGAGATTAAATTTTAAATGTAAAAATTTAATCTCTATTGTATTTTAAATTAAATACTCCGGGAGATGTTCTGATTTTGCTTAAAACAACTACCATATCTCGTATTTAGATTTAAGAAACATTAGTAAATCGTTGTATTTCTGATCTGATATTTTTAGTTCAATACCTCCTTGCAAGAGCACATTCTTTACAGCTTTTCCTTTTATTTTTTTTAAATAATCAACATTAATAATATTTAAGTGGTTAATTTTAAAAAACTTCTCATTAGGGAGAGCATCTTCTAATCTACTTAATTCATCTGCCAATAGAAGGTCACTCCCATTACAGCAATATTTTCTTGTAAAACTTCCTGCCGATTCCAGAAAAATTATTTCTTTATGATTATTGTCTATTATTTTTTGATTCTCAACAGTGGTGCTTTCCATAATTTTACGATTTATTCGGTTAATAAATAAAGTGTTTTAATAAACAAACATTCAAATTAGTGGGGCCTTATACTAATTCGTGTAAGTCATAAATCTGTAAGAGATTTTCGAATAGTTCATCTTTTTTGTTATAATTAACAAATATTTCTTTACCATTTTCCAGAATTACTTTAGAGGCATCTGAAGGAAATACAATCTGAACATACAGTAGGTTAACAAGATATTTATTATTAAATCTGAAAAATCCCTGACCTGCCAGTAAATGTTCCATTTCATTTATGGTAAGCAATATTTCTATTGTTTTGTTATTATCAAAAGTTACTCTAGTAAATTGCAAACTTGTTTCTACATAAAGTATTTGGCTGCAATCTATTTTTATTTTTCCCTTTTCAGTAGGAACATAAATATTATATGTGCTCATAATTTTTCTTATTAAATTTGATTCATTCTTCTAATATTGTTACAATCAGAAGGAATGCTAAATGAATATTCCTGATTATCAGAATCAAGGTTTATTTCTCCGCCTAACATAGATATTGATTCTAAAAGAACTTTATAGTTAAAAAAGTCAAATGAATTATCCTTATCGATAGAATAAAGCTGCTTTTCATCGAGTAAAATATCCGGTGATAATTTTTCAAGAACCGGACGAACAAAAATGCTTATTAAATTATCAGTTAATTTTCTGTATCCTAACTCAAATTCTTCCAAAGGATATTTTACAGAAACCAGGTTTATTAACCTTTGAATGGATTTCTTTAATAAAATAGCATCTGTTTCTATTTCACAATCAAGAACCTTCGAATCCCAAACAATCATTAGGTTAATATCTGTATCTTTATTTTCTGTCTTTCTGTAATAAAAATCTTCAGTAAAATCCCATATTATTTTATTAATATCATGGTTTTTAATTCTTAAAGAATAATTTTTTGCTTCAAACTGAGATAAATCCATAATATTATCAACGAATTGCAGAAGTAAATTACCTCCGTTTAGAATTTCCTGAATATATTCTTTCTTTTTATTTTCATTAATTTCTTTTAAAACCAATAATTTTGAAAACCCTATAATTGCATTAAGAGGTGTTCTAATACCATGCGAAACATGTGAAAGAAAACTCACCTTTTCAGAGTCGAATCTTTTATGGTTTTCTTTCAAAATAAAATCGTTTATGGTTTTAATACTGTTTTTCATAAGATGTTATTTAAAAATCATTGATTACTAATCTAAATCTTTTAGCACTTTAACTGCCACGTCTTTGTAATAGCTTTCCTCTTTGATAATTTCTTTAAAAACATCTTCAGCTTTCTCAGTATTTTCTGTTTTTAAGTAACACATTCCTAAATACCATTTTGCCTGCTCAATAAACAAATTGTCCTTATCGGAAATAATGTTATTAAATGAGGTTTTTGCTTTTTGGTATTTTTCTTCTTCTAAATATGAAATACCTGAATATAAATTTAATGCCATATCATTCTTTCTTGTATCCAAGACTTCTTCAAACAGAACCAAAGCTTGTTCATAATTCTTCTCTTCGTAATTTTCAAAAGCATTTAGGAGTAATCTGTCTACTTCAGTATTACCAGATCTATGTGTAACTGTAATTTCGTAAGGAGTATAATATTTTTGGAAAACTTCGCCAGTACCCAGATCTGGAGATGCAATTCTTTGAATTAAGCCTCCTGTTGCAACTAACAATGCTATTGAAGCAGCAGCGTAGTAAAATTTCTTTTTGGTAAAAACAGAAGGGGTTCGTTTAACAACTATCTCCTCATTATACATATAATCCATAGTTTCTCTAAGCGCAATCACATCTTCTTCTAAAATGGAATTATTTATTTCCATACTCAAATTGTAATTATGCTTTATATCATAGTCAGTGGAAAGTAATTCCTCAAATCCAAGGATTTCATTCTGTTCCATCTCACCATCAATATATCTTTCAATTAATTCAATGCTATTATTCATATCTTTAGGTTTTTAATTTCGATAAAAAAGATCAACCCAACATGAATATTGAGTTGATCAACACTTTAAGAACGTATATTTGAATTGAAAGG
>DAOUTQ010000071.1 GCA_030668615.1 Bacteroidales bacterium
GGAGTTAATACGGTTATTTCAAGGCTTGTTCCGGTTTCATTCCAGATATAATCACTATTTGAACCCTTAACAGTAAAAATGTAGTTCCCAGGTAGTAATGAAAATGAGTGATATCTTCTATTACCAAGGTTTATCCACTCATCCTCAATACCCATTACCTTATAAGCATAATTATTATTTTCAGGATCTGAAAAGTCCAAAACTGAAAATTCTATTGTTATAAGATTATTTTTATATGGAATCTCTATCTGTCTGTTTTCCCCAATTTCAATTTGATTAAAAGTCTTTTCTAATAACACCTCAACAGAAGTTATTTCAATATTTGGAACCGTTTGATTTTTAATTATAGAATCAGGATAAAATGAATTATAACCTGCAATTCCTCCAAAAAACAACTCTCCTTCGCTTGATTCAAACGAGGCTCCATGATTAAATTCGAAATCTTGAAGTCCATCTGAAACACCAAAATTGCTAAACAATTCATTTTCCGGATTAAATCTTGACAGCCCACGATTAGTACTAATCCATAAATTCCCATTATTGCCAGATAAAATTGCATATACAAAATTATTTGGCAAACCTTCTTTTTCCGTAAATGCTTTTACTTCAAAAGTATTTATATTAAAACGATTTAAACCTGCCTTAGTTCCCAGCCACAAATACGGGTTTTCCTTATCTTCATATATACATAGTATTTCATTACTACTAAAACACGTTTTGCATTCATCTGTCTTTTTATAGGTTTCAACATCTCCTGTTTTAACATCAAGCTTATTTAATCCATTCTCGGTTGCTATCCATAAATTTTTATTCTGATCTAATAATAAATCATATACAACATCAGCAGCCAGGCTATTTGAATCGTTAGGATTGTAGAAATAGCTCTTAATAGAATCTTCATTAAATTTATGTAATCCGAACTTTGAACCTATCCATAAATTATCTTTATCGTCCTCCAGAATATCAAATATTCTGTTATTCTTAAAAACATTGAGTAGCTTAATTCTTTCAATTTCTTCAAAACGTTTAGACTTGCTATTGAAAAAACTCAATCCATTTTGAGTACCAAGCCACATATTTCCGTTTCTATCTTCAAAAATCTTGTGGATATAGTCATTAATAATATTACTATTACTGGTATTATACCGAAAGCTTGTTTTTTTAGAAGGATCAAAAAGAAAAAGACCCGTTCCCCATGTGCCTATCCATACAATTTGATCTTTTTTATAAATTGAAGTTACAAAGTTGTTTGAAAAATATGGAACGTTACTTTTAGACTTATTATATAATTTGAATTTTTTTTGTTCATCTTTAATCTTTAATAATCCCTGAAGTGATCCAACCCACATTATACCTGTTTTGTCCTGAATTATCTGTGTAAATGAAGTAGTAAGCAATTCTTCATTATTGTATGTAAATTTATTATAAACAGTAAATGTTTCGTTTGCTTTATTAAATTTATTTAATCCATCATCAGTGGCTATCCACAAATAGCCTTTATCATCTTCAAAAATATCATTAATAATATTATTGCTGATGCTTTTCGGATTTTCGTACTCACTATAATAGCTAACAAATTCTTCTGTTTCCCAGTTAAACTTATTTAGTCCGTTTTCAGTACCAATCCATAGATTTAATTCGCTATCCTCAAAAATTACTTTTATATTATTATTACTAATACTCGATTTGTTTTCAGGTTCATGCTTGTATCTTTTAAAAATCTCAAGTTTTCTGTCAAAATAGTTTAAGCCATCTTTTGTCCCTACCCATAATTGATCTTTGTGATCTTCAAAAATTGAAAATGTTACATTTACTGAAATGAAATTAAATATGTCGTTGTAATGCTCATAATGCCTGAACTTACCACTTTGCAAATTTAATCTTGATAAGAAGTTTTCAGTTTTTATCCATAGATATCCACTTTTATCCTGATATAAATCGTATACTTCTTCTTCTTTAAGGCTATTAATATTATTAAGATTTGAATAGTAATGGCTAACTCTCTCTGTATATCTATCAATTCTATCCAAGCCTTTATTTGTTCCTACCCAAATATTTCCTTCTGAATCTTCGTAAATACAATTAACATAATTATCTGATAATGAGCTACTGTCTAAAGGTTGATTTTTAAATATCTTAAACCCATATCCATCATATTTATTCAAGCCATCTTGTGTACCTATCCATATAAATCCTCTACTATCCTGGATTAAACAATTTACACTAGTTTGTGATAATCCATTCTCGATAGTAAAATGATCAACTTTAATATTTTGGCTATAAGTAACTGATATATGAATAAAGGAAAATAGTCCTATGAAAAGTAGAAATAATATGTGTGATTTGATTCTCATTTGTTAATGCTAATTTACTATTTAATAACATGAAAGCAAAGGAATAATTTCATATAAATTGTATCATTATTCTGCAATAGCTCCATTTCCATTATTCAATTTTCGGTATTTTAATGAGGGAGATTCAATAAATCCACCAATACCTAAACTATCCCATATATGGTCTATTCTCTTTATTGTCGAGTCATCAGAAACGACAATATTGGGCCAGTATCTTTGAAAATTATCTTTTTTTGCTGTTTTTTTTGTTGCATCAATAAATATCTTTGAGCATCTTATATCATTTGCTTTTACTATTACTGAATCTCTTTTTGGATCAATATTTCCTGATGCTATCCATGTTATCATATTTACATCATTCACATCAACATTTTCATCTATTAGAATACAAAATTTCACTTTAGACAATTCTTTTTGTTCCGATAATAAATTAATGAAATTATGAATTTGTGCTTTACTTTCCTTTTTTACAGAAACAATAAGCATCTTCTTATGAATACTATAATTCAAATCAACTATTTCATCGAATTTCTTTTTTAGATCACTAAAATCCGAAATACTTTCATCAACTAAAATATTAGAATCATTTTCAATTTCTTCATCAAACTTGATTGTTGCATCAATTCCCATTTTACCTCCGAATGTTGGTTTTGAAGCAGAATGATCAAGAACATCTAAAGGTCCATTTATGAATAGAATATCATTTTCAGGTTTAACATTTTCAAAAATCTGATTTGCAATACTTTTATAATCATGAGTGTCAGCTTCTTTATCAACAACGATCAATATTTTATTAAACATCATTTGTCCTGCTCCCCATAGTGCATTCATCACCTTAAATGCTTGCCCCGGATATGTTTTATTAATTTTAACAATGACAATATTGTGGGCTACACCTTCAAAAGGCATATCGTAATCTATAATTTCTGGTAAAACAGCAAGTTTTATTGGCGACAAGAAAATCCTCTCAGTAGCTTTACCAATCCAGGCATCTTCCATTGGAGGTACTCCTACAACTGTTGCCGGATAAATTGCATCCTTACGATGTGTAATACAAGTTACATGAAATTTAGGATACCAATCTGCTAGAGAATAAAAACCTGTGTGATCACCAAATGGACCTTCCCAAATAAAGTCTTCTTCAGTATCAATATAACCTTCAATAATTATATCCGCCTCGGCTGGAACCTCTAAATCCTGACTTATACATTTTACCAGCTCAACTTTCTGTTTTCTTAAAAATCCAGCTAACAAAAATTCATCAACATTATCTGGCAATGGCGCTGTTGCTGAATAAGTTAAAGCTGGATCGCCACCCAAGGCTACCGCAACTGGCATCTTTTTTCCCAGCTTTTTATATTCTTCAAAATGTCTGGCTCCAACTTTATGTTTGTGCCAGTGCATTCCTGTAAGATTATTATCAAAAATCTGCATCCTGTACATACCAACATTACGTATCCCTGTTTCCGGATCTTTTGTTATAACCATAGGCAATGTTACAAAAGGGCCTCCATCATTTGGCCAACATTTTAATACTGGAATTTTACTTAAATCTGGATTTCTAAGTATTACTTCTTGACTCTTTCCTTTACCGGAAATAAGTTTTGGCATCCACGATGCAATATTGGAAAGCTTAGGTAGAAGTTTAAGTTTTTCAAAAATGTTTACTTTCGGACCAATTAAATCTGAAAAAATATTTTCAATTTCTTTACCAAAATCATCCAAATTTTCTACACCCAAAGCCATGCACATTCTTTTCTCAGATCCCATTGAGTTAATTAACACCGGAAATCCTGTTCCATTATTCTCAAACAATAAGGCTTTTCCTCCGCTTCCAGATTTTGACATTCTATCAACAATCTCAGTTATTTCCAGCTTAGGACTTACAAACACCTTTATTCTTATCAATTCATTATTTTTTTCAAGAATATCAATAAATTGATTTAATGATTTATATGCCATAGAGGTATTTTGAGTGTAATTTTGAAATATACAAAAAATAAAAAAGGCTGACCCAATGTCAGCCTTTTAAATAATAAAAAATATTATTATAAGAATTTAAAATCTTTTCCTATATACTTAGCAGAATTCCCTAGAGCTTCTTCAATTCTTAATAACTGATTGTATTTAGCTACTCTGTCAGATCTTGATGCTGAACCAGTTTTAATTAAACCTGTGTTTAAAGCAACAGCTAAATCAGCAATTGTTGTATCTTCAGTTTCACCAGAACGATGGCTAATTATTGAAGTCATTGAATTCTCAGTTGCCATCTTAACAGCTTCTATTGTTTCAGTTAATGTACCTATCTGATTAACTTTTATTAAAATAGAATTTGCTGATTTTTCTTCTATCCCTCTTGATAATCTTTTTACGTTTGTTACAAATAAATCATCACCAACAAGTTGAACTTTATCACCAATAGTTTTTGCAAGCTCAGCCCATCCTGACCAATCATCTTCGTCCAATCCATCTTCAATAGATAAAATTGGATAATTTTCACTCCAAGTTTTCCAATATTTAACTAAGTCAGATGATGTCAAATCTTGATTTGTTGATTCAAAATGATAAATCTTCTTTTCCTTATCGTAAAACTCTGAAGCAGCAGCATCAAGTGCTATATAAATATCTTTTCCTGGTGTATAACCTGCTTTTTTAATAGCTTCTAAAACAACTTCAATTGCTTCTTCATTTGATGAAAGATTTGGGGCAAAACCACCTTCATCACCAACATTCGTAGAATGACCTTTTGATTTTAAAACAGCTTTGAGATGATGAAAAACTTCTGTACCCATTCTTAGTGCTTCACTAAAAGACTCAGCTCCAACTGGCATTATCATGAATTCCTGTATGTCAATTTTATTATCAGCATGCTGTCCTCCATTTAATATATTCATCATTGGAATTGGTAATGTATTTGCGTTTACTCCTCCAATATATTTATACAATGGTAATCCATATTCAGTAGCAGCTGCTCTGGCTACTGCCAAAGAAACTCCTAACATGGCATTTGCACCAAGATTTGACTTATTTTCGGTACCATCAAGTTGAATAAGGGCATTATCAATAGCCACCTGATCATCAACATAAAATCCTTTAAGTTCATCGTTAATTATAGTATTAACATTCTCAACTGCCTTTGTTACACCTTTTCCCATAAACTGGGATTTATCCCCATCTCTAAGCTCAACAGCTTCATGAACTCCTGTCGATGCTCCTGAAGGTACTGCTGCTCTACCAACAAATCCTTCACTTGTTATAACTTCAACTTCCACAGTTGGATTACCTCTTGAATCCAATATTTGTCTTGCATGTATTCCTGCTATTTGTCCCATAATTATATATTTAAAAATTAAAATTCGTTTGAAGCGAAAAACTATCAAAGTTACTAAAATTTAAACTTTTTATATAAAGTAAAGTTTAATTTATTCATAAAAAAAGGGCGGAATAACCGCCCTTTCTTATAATATCTTAATTAAAGAATTATTCTTCCTTTTTGTCTTCTTCTTTTTTCTCCTCTTTTGGAGCTTCCTCAATCTTCTCTTCTTTAACTTCTTCTTTTTTCGCTTTAACTGGCTTTTCAGTTTTTTCAGCTTTTACTTCCTCAGCCTTTTCCTCTTCAACAACAGGAGTTTCTTCCACAACAGCTTCATCTTTTACTTCTTCTGTAGCAATTGCTTCTTCAGTAACATTTTCTTCAACAGTCTCTACAGCCTCAGTTTGAGCTGCAGCAGGTTTCTTAGCACCTCTTCTTCTTCTTGTTGATTTAGCTTTAGCATCTGATTTAGCAGCTAAAAGACTTTCATTATAATCAACAAGTTCAATGATACACATATCAGCATTATCACCTAATCGATGTCCTGTTTTTAATATTCTTGTATATCCACCTGGTCTATCAGCTATTTTCCCACTAATTTCTCTAAACAATTCTGTTACTGCTTCCTTATTCTGAAGGTAACTAAAAACTGTTCTTCTTGAGTGCGTTGAATCATCTTTTGCTTTTGTCATTAATGGTTCAACATACATTTTAAGAGCTTTTGCTTTTGCAATTGTTGTAGTAATTCTCTTATGTAATATTAACGAATTAGCCATGTTTGCCAACATTGCCTTTCTGTGTGCACTCTTTCTTCCTAAGTGGTTAAATGATTTTCTATGTCTCATCCTCTTTACTCTTTGTCTAATTTATACTTAGTAATATCCATTCCAAATGTTAGATTCATTTGGCTAAGTAAATCTTCTAATTCAGTTAACGACTTTTTACCAAAGTTTCTGAACTTTAATAAATCGTTTTTATTGTATTTCACTAAATCGCCTAATGTATCAACTTCAGCAGCTTTCAAGCAATTCAAAGCTCTCACCGACAAGTCCATGTCTACAAGTCTTGTCTTAAGTAACTGACGCATATGTAATACTTCTTCGTCAAATTCTTCATTTGCGTATTTTTCATCTGAATCCAAAGTAATTTTTTCGTCAGAGAATAACATTAAATGATAAATAAGAATTTTTGCTGCTTCTTTTAATGCTTCTTTTGGATGTATTGAACCATCTGATTCGATTTCGAAAATAAGTTTTTCAAAGTCTGTTTTTTGCTCCACACGAAAATTCTCAATAGCGTATTTTACGTTTCTTATTGGAGTATAAATTGAATCAATTGCTATTACACCAAATTCACCATCTACTGGTCTGTTTTCTTCAGAAGGAACATAACCTCTGCCCTTATTAACAGTGATTTCCATTTGAAGTTTAACATCCGGTTCCATTTCACAAATTACGTGATCAGGATTTAATACTTTAAAATTAGTTGAAAAGTTATTAATATCACCGGCTTTAAATTCATTCTGACCTGTAATTGTAACAGTAAATTTCTCATCCTCTGCTTCTTCAACGTTGCACTTAAAACGCACTTGCTTTAAGTTCAGGATTATTTCACTAACATCCTGTACAACACCAGCTATAGTAGAGAATTCATGTTCTACCCCTTCAACTTTTATTGTAGTAATGGCATAACCTTCTAACGAAGATAAAAGAATTCTTCTTAAAGAATTGCCGACAGTAATTCCATATCCAGGTTCTAATGGGCGAAACTCAAACTTACCATAAGTTTCATTTGCTTCAACCATAATAACTTTATCGGGCTTTTGAAATGCTAAAATTGCCATAAATAATGAGTAATTATTTTATTTAGAATATAATTCTACGATTAACTGCTCTTTAATATTCTCAGGAATATCAGTTCTTTCAGGCATATTTAAAAATTTACCTATCATTTGATCTGAATCCCATTCTAACCATGAATATTTGTTATAACGAGCTGATGCTAAACTATTTGTTATTGCTTCAAGAGATTTTGATTTCTCTCTTACTCCAACAATATCACTAGCTTTTACAGTATATGAAGGAACATTTAAAACATGTCCGTTAACTGTAATATGTTTATGAGTAACAAATTGTCTTGCAGCTGCTCTTGTTGGAGCAATTCCTAAACGAAATACTACGTTATCTAAACGTGATTCCAAAAGTTGCAATAAGTTCTCACCTGTAATACCTTTTCTTCTTGATGCTTGTTCGAATAAGTTAAAGAATTGCTTTTCCAAAACACCATAAGTGTATTTTGCTTTTTGCTTTTCCATTAACTGAACACCGTATTCAGAAACTTTCTTTCTGCGTTTATTAGGGCCCTGATGTCCAGGAGGATAATTTTTCTTTTCGAAATTTTTATCCGGTCCGTAAACTGGTTCTCCTAATTTCCTCGCAATTTTTGATTTTGGTCCAATATATCTAGCCATGAATCTTAATATTAAACTTTTTTAAATTTTTTATAACACACATTACACTCTTCTACGTGCCGGTGGACGACATCCATTATGTGGTAAAGGAGTTACATCAGTTATTTCAGTAACTTCAATTCCCGCATTATGAATAGTTCGCATAGCAGATTCTCTACCAGCTCCCGGTCCTTTAACGTATGCTTTTACTTTTCTTAATCCCATGTCATATGCTACTTTTGCACAATCTTCTGCTGCCATTTGAGCTGCATAAGGGGTGTTTTTCTTTGATCCTCTGAAACCCATTTTACCTGATGAAGACCATGAAATAACTTGTCCATTATTATTTGTTAATGAAATAATAATATTGTTAAAAGAAGCATGAATGTGCACCTGCCCTGTAGCTTCAACCTTTACTACCTTCTTCCTAGATGATCCAGTCTTTTTTGCCATTTCCTTAACTATTATTTAGTTGCTTTCTTTTTATTAGCAATCGTTTTTCTTTTACCTTTTCTGGTTCTCGCATTATTCTTAGTATTTTGTCCTCTAACAGGAAGACCAATACGATGACGAATACCTCTGTAGCATCCAATATCCATTAATCGCTTAATGTTCATTTGAGTTTCTGAACGCAATGCACCTTCAACCTTATACGTTTCGTTCACTACCTGTCTGACCTTAGCAATGTGCTCGTCATTCCAGTCTTTTACTTTAATGTCATGATCGATTCCTGCTTCGTCTAAAATAGCCTCTGCAGTACTTCGACCTATTCCGTAGATATAGGTTAAACCTATAACACCTCTTTTATTTTTCGGTAAATCTACTCCAACAATTCTTGCCATAAATCTTTTTTAAATAAAGTACAAAAATAATAATTTATCCCTGACGTTGTTTAAACTTGGGATTTTTTTTGTTAATAACGTATAGTCTTCCTTTTCGTCTAACAATTTTGCAATCGCTACTGCGTTTCTTTACAGATGCTCTGACTTTCATTTCCTTTTATTTTTTATTTATATCTATAAGTTATTCTACCTTTTGTAAGATCATAAGGAGACATTTCAACCTTAACTTTATCTCCGGGTAAAATTTTAATGTAATGCATCCTCATTTTACCAGAGATATGAGCTGTAATAACGTGACCATTTTCCAATTCAACTCTAAACATTGCATTTGACAATGCTTCGATTATAGTCCCATCTTGTTCAATTGAAGGTTGTTTTGCCATAAATTATATCTTATTTTTAGTAATCTCTTCTATATATTCAAAAGTTGATAATATTTCAGCTTTACCTTTATCAACAACTACTGCTAATTCATAATGTGCAGAAGGTTTTCCATCAATGGTTCTTATTGTCCAACCATCATTATCTTGTTTTATTTGCTTGTTCCCAAAATTAATCATGGGTTCAATACATAAAACTAAACCTTTTTTAAGTAAAACACCTCTACCTCGTTTCCCATAATTTGGAATCTCAGGCGCTTCATGCATGTCTTTTCCTAAACCGTGTCCAACCATTTCGCGAACAACAGAGTATCCAGCATCTTCTGCATGAACCTGAACAGCATTACCAATATCTCCAACACGATTCCCTTCTATAGCTTTTTCGATTCCTTTAAATAAGGATTCTTTTGTAGTTCTCATGAGTTTTTTAACCTCATCACTAACTTCGCCAACAGGAAATGTGTATGCAGTATCTCCGTAATAGCCTTCCATGTATGTTCCACAATCAACAGAAACTATATCACCATCTTTCAAAACATAATCGGAAGGTATACCATGAACGACCTGATCGTTAACTGAAGTACAAAGACTATTAGGGAATCCGCCATAACCAAGAAATCCTGGTACAGCACCGTTATCTCTAATAAATTCTTCTGCGCGCTTATCTAATTCGAGAGTTGTTACTCCAGGTTTAATAAGTTTTGCTACTTCAGCCAGAGTTCTTGATACCAGTAGATTGTTTCTCCTGATAATTTCAATTTCTGTTTCTGACTTATAAATTAACATCAAAGAACGTCGTAAAAAAACATTATCTTATATTGCAGAGCTTCCTCCAGCTCTACCCTTAATTCTTCCTGATTTCATTAATCCATCGTAATGTCTCATTAAAAGATGACTTTCAATTTGTTGTAAAGTATCTAATACAACACCAACAAGGATTAATAAAGACGTACCTCCAAAAAATTGTGACCATTGACTATCAACACCACCTAATCGTGCAAATGCAGGTAAAATTGCTATAAGTGCTAAAAACATCGATCCTGGCAGTGTAATTCTTGACATAATGGTATCCAAAAATTCTACTGTTTTCCGTCCTGGTTTTATTCCTGGTATAAATCCTCCATTCTTTTTCATATCCTCAGCCATTTGAGAAGGATTTATAGTAATAGCTGTATAAAAATATGTGAAAAGAATAATCATTATTGCAAATGTAAAGTTATACCAAAACCCATTAATATTTGAAAATGTTGCGGCAATTCCTCTTAAGGAATCAGAATCTCCAAAACCAGCAAGGGTTAATGGCAAAAACATTAATGCCTGAGCAAATATGATTGGCATTACACCAGCAGAGTTTACTTTTAAAGGAATATATTGTCGAACACCTCCGTATTGTTTATTACCAACAATTCTCTTAGCATACTGTACTGGTATCTTACGAGTACCTTGCACTAATAAAATTGTTGCTACAAATACAAAGAACAATATAACCATTTCAAGTAAAAAAGCAACTAAGCCACCTCCTTTTGATTCCAGTCTGTTAATAAATTCTGCAAATAATGCGAACGGTAAATTTGCAATGATACCAACCATAATTATTAATGAAATTCCATTACCAATACCTTTATCAGTAATTTTTTCACCTAACCACATAATAAACATGGTACCTGATGTAAGAATTATTACTGATGAAACCCAGAAAAATGTGCCTGTTAATACAAACGCTGACTCTGGCAACTGTACCTGTAAATTCTTAAGGTAAGCAGGTGCCTGCATAACTAAAATAGCTACTGTTAAATATCTTGTTAACTGATTTATTTTTCTTCTTCCGCTTTCTCCTTCACGCTGTAATCGTTGGAAATAAGGAATAGCAATTCCTAATAACTGGATTACAATTGAGGCAGAAATGTAGGGCATAATACCCAATGCAAAAATTGATGCTCTTGAAAAAGATCCACCAGAAAACATGTTTAACAGACCTAAAACACCATCAGCTGTTTGTTGTTCCAAAGCAGCAAGCTGGCTTGGATCAACACCAGGTAAAACAATGTAACTTCCTAATCTATAGATTAACAAAATTAACATAGTATAACCTATCCGGTATCTAAGATCTTCAATCTTGTAAATATTTTTTATTGTCTGTATTAAGGCTCTCATTAAATTATAATTTTACTATAGTTCCTTCAAGTGATTCGATTGCTTCAACAGCTGATTTTGAAAAAGCATGTGCTTTAACTTCTAATTTCTTAGTTAATGTACCATTACCAAGAATTTTAACTAAGCTGTTTTTTCTTACTAAACCCGCTTCAACTAAGGTTTCAACATCAATTGTTGTTACACCTATTTTTTCAGCTAACATCTCTAGTGTTTCAATGTTTATTCCTTTAAATTCTTTTCGGGATATATTAGTGAAACCGAATTTAGGAACACGACGTTGTAAAGGCATCTGACCACCTTCAAATCCAACTTTCTTAGAGTAACCAGATCTTGATTTTTGACCTTTGTGCCCTTTTGTTGCAGTTCCGCCTTTACCAGAACCTTGTCCTCTCCCAATTCTTTTACTCGTCTTAGTTGAGTTTTCTGCTGGTTTTAAGTTGCTTAAATCCATTTTATAAATTCAATTATACGTTATTACTTTTCTTCAACCCTTAGTAAATGTCTTACTTTAGTAATCATGCCTTGAACCTGAGGATTATCTACAACTTCCACAGTATTATGCATTTTACGAATACCTAAAGCTTCTAAGGTTCTTTTTTGGCGTTTGGTACTTCCAATTCCGCTCTTAATTTGTGTAACTTTTATCTTCGCCATTAGATTTTTATTAAAGGTCTTTATCCATTAAATACTTTGTCAAGAGTAACTCCTCTTTGTTCAGCAACAGCTCTTGCATCACGTAATTCTAATAATGCATTAATTGTAGCTTTAACTAAATTATGCGGATTACTTGATCCTTTTGATTTAGCAAGAACGTCTGTAATACCAACGCTCTCTAATACCGCACGCATTGCTCCACCAGCTTTTACTCCGGTACCGTGAGAAGCAGGCTTAATAAAAACCTCAGCTCCACCAAACTTAGCAAGCTGTTCATGTGGTATTGTTCCTTTATAAATAGGTACTTTAACTAAATTTTTCTTTGCAGCTTCAACACCTTTTGCAATAGCAGTAGTTACTTCTTTTGCTTTTCCAAGGCCATAACCTACGATACCATCTTCGTTACCAACAACAACAATGGCAGTAAAACCAAAATTCCGACCCCCTTTGGTAACTTTCGTTACTCTTTGAATACTAACGAGTCTGTCCTTTAATTCTAAATCGCTGGTTTTTACTTTTCTTATATTTGTTGACATAATATCTTTATCTTAAAATTTAAGTCCACCTTCTCTGGCAGCCTCTGCTAATGATTTTACTCTACCATGATATAAACTACCATTTCTGTCAAAAACGACTTCTTTTATACCGTTTTCCAAAGCTTTTTTAGCTGCTAAATTTCCAACTAATTTTGCTTGTTCTATTTTTGCTACACTTCCTTTCTCTGCAATTTCTTTGTTTCTTGAACATACAGTAAGTAATGTTTTGCCTTCAAGATCATCAATAAACTGAACATAAATCTGTTTGTTACTTCTAAAAACAGACATTCTTGGCCTTAATGCAGTACCACTAATATGCTTGCGAATACGCCTTTTTATTCTTAATCTTCTATCTTGCTTTGATAAAGCCATGACTTAATTTATTTAAATTCGTTATACACTCGCTGATTTACCTGCTTTTCTGCGTAATTGTTCACCAACAAACTTAATACCTTTACCTTTATAAGGCTCTGGTGGTCTTAGAGAACGAATTTTTGCAGCAACTTCACCTATTAATTGTTTATTTACACTTGTTAATGTAATAATAGGATTGTTTCTTCTTTCTTGTTGTGCCTCTACTTTAACTTCATCAGGTATCTGGAAATGAATATCATGAGAAAAACCTAAACTAAGTTCTAATATCTGACCTTTTGCTTCAGCTCTATATCCAACACCAACTAATTCTTGCTTAATAGAAAAACCTTCTGAAACACCAACAACCATATTGTTAATTAAAGAACGATACAAACCATGTAAAGATTTATGTCTTTTCTCGTCAGATGGTCGTGAAACTATAACTTGATTTTCAATTACTTCAACTTTAATATCTGTGCCTACTTTTTGCGAAATCTCCCCTTTAGGGCCTTTAACTTTAACTTCGTTTGTATCGCTAATAGTCACAGTAACTCCGCCGGGTAAATCTATTGGTAATATTCCTATTCGTGACATTTAGAATTCCTCCTTTTTAATGTACATAACATAATACCTCACCACCAACATTTAAAGTACGTGCTTCTTTATCTGTAATAACACCTTTTGATGTTGATAAAACAGCAATACCTAAACCGTTAAGTACTCTTGGTATTTCGTTTGAATTTACATATTTTCTTAATCCCGGTGTACTAATTCTCTTTATTGAGCGAATAGCCGGAACTTTTGTTTCAGGGTGATATTTTAATGCAATCTTAATAATACCCTGTTTATCGTCCTCTTCAAATTTATATGAAAGAATATATCCTTTGTCATATAATAACTTCGTTATATCTTTCTTCAAGTTAGAAGCAGGAATTTCAACTACCCTATGATTTGCCATTACGGCATTTCTTATACGAGTTAGATAATCTGCTATCGGATCTGTGATCATATCTTTTCTTATTATTATTTACAATCTACCAACTTGCCTTCTTAACACCAGGAATTAATCCTTTTGATGCCATTTCTCTGAAGGTTATTCTACTTATTCCAAACTGTCTGATATACCCTTTTGGTCTTCCAGTTATAGAGCATCTGTTATGCAATCTAATTGGATTAGAGTTTTTTGGTAATCTGCTTAATCCAACATAATCACCATCAGCTTTAAGTTTTGCTCTTTTCTCAGCGTACTTCTCGACCAATTTTTGGCGCCTTACTTCGCGGGCTTTCATTGATTCTTTAGCCATACTATCTAGTTCTTTTTAATATTTTTAAATGGTATCCCAAATTCTTTTAATAACGCGTATCCTTCTTCATCAGTTTTTGCACTTGTAACAAAAGTCATTTCAAGTCCCATTATTTTACTGATTTTATCAAGATCTATTTCAGGGAAAATAATTTGTTCCTGAATACCTAAAGAATAATTTCCGCGTCCGTCAAATTTAGAGTTTACTCCGTTAAAGTCACGAATTCTTGGAAGAGAAATACAAATCAGTCTTTCCAAAAATTCATACATTTTACTTCTACGTAAAGTTACCTTAACACCAATTGGCATTCCTTTTCTTAATTTAAAGTTAGAAATATCCTTCTTAGAATATGTCTTAACGGCTTTTTGTCCAGCGATAATTGTTAATTCGTCTTGAGCAGTTTCAATAAGTTTTTTATCTGCAACTGCCTGACCAACTCCTTGATTAAGGATTATTTTCTCCAACTTAGGAACCTGCATTACAGTTTTGTAATTAAATTCCTTTGTTAAAGCAGGGATAATCTCTTTGCTGTACTTTGTCTGTAAAGATGGAGTATATTTCATTACTTAATCTCCTCCCCTGATTTTTTTGAATATCGCACTAATTTTTCTTTATCATTTAATCTTCTACCAATCCTTGTAGGATTTCCTGTAGAAGGATCTACCAACATCAAATTTGAAATATGAATTGGGGCTTCTTTTTTTACGATTCCACCTTGAGGATTATCTGCGTTTGGCTTGGTATGTTTAGACACCATATTAACGCCCTCAACAATGGCTTTAGATTTATCATAAATTACTTCAAGAACTTTGCCTTGTTGTCCTTTATATTCACCTGCATTGACGTAAACAGTATCGCCTTTCTTAATGTGTAATTTCCTTCGCATGCAGCAATTATTTTTAAATTATAATACTTCCGGAGCTAATGAAATGATTTTCATGAATTTTTCACGTAATTCTCTTGGTATTGGACCAAAAATACGTGTTCCACGAATTTCACCTGCCTGGTTTAACAATACAACTGCATTGTTATCAAAACGAATATATGAACCATCTGGACGACGAACTTCTTTTCTAGTACGAACCACTACAGCCCTACTTACAGTTCCTTTTTTTACTTCTCCTGATGGTAAAGCGCTTTTAACAGTAACAACTATTTGGTCACCTACAGAAGCGTATCGTTTACCTGTACCTCCCAGCACACGAATACATAATACTTCTTTAGCTCCACTATTATCAGCAACTGTTAATCTACTTTCTTGTTGTATCATGACTATTTAACTCTTTCAATAATTTCTACTAATCTCCAACATTTATTCTTGCTTAAAGGTCTGGTTTCCATTATTCTTACAGTATCCCCTATATTGCAAGTATTTTCTTCATCATGTGCAGTAAATTTATTTCTACTGTTGATGAATTTCCCGTATTTGGCGTGCTTAACTTTACGTTCTACAACAATTACAATGGTTTTATCCATTTTGTTGCTAACAACAACACCAACACGTTCTTTTCTCAGTTTCCTTGTTTCCATTTTAAAAAATTAACTGTTCGAATTTTCGTTTAATTCTCTTTTTCGCAACTCAGTTTTCATTCTTGCAACGTTCTTTCGTGCTTCTTTGATCTTCAAAGGATTGTCTAAAGGAGACACTGCATGATTAAGCTTTAGACGAGTCAGGTGAGTTTTCTCAGTATCGATTCTCTCCTCTAACTCCTTTGTTGTCAATTCATTAATTTCAGAATTTTTCATTTCTCACTAATTTGTTTTTTCAACATAATCACGTCTTACAACGAATTTAACAGGGATCGGTAATTTTTGAGCAGCAAGACGCAATGCTTCCTGCGCTACTTTGAAAGGTACACCTTCAGCCTCGATTAAAATTCTTCCTGGTTTTACTGGTGCAACAAATCCTTCTGGAGCTCCTCTACCTTTACCCATACGAACCTCTGCAGGTTTCTTGGTAATTGGTTTGTCAGGAAAAACTCTGATCCATATCTGACCTTCACGTTTCATATATCTTGTAACGGCCTGTCTGGCAGCTTCAATCTGTCGTCCGGTCATCCAACACTCATCAAGTGCTTTTAGTCCAAAAGAACCAAAAGCAAGTTGATTACCTCTTTGGGCATTGCCTTTCATTTTGCCCTTCTGGACTCTTCTGTATTTAGTTTTCTTTGGCTGTAACATCCCTAATAATCTTTATTAAATTATCGCCTTATTTTCTTTTTCTTTTGTTGAAGCCACCTTTATTTGGTTTATGACCTTTATTAGCTGCTCCTAA